>CAMJKC010000048.1 GCA_946406305.1 uncultured Lachnospiraceae bacterium | reverse complement strand
AAACTCCATCTTTATTTCCTTTCTAAATTATATTCTTAAATTATCAAAATCTCGTTTAGAATAAATCAACCTTGCTATATAGATATTCTCTTCATCATAATGATAAATTAGATAATAATTTCCTACATAGACATATCGATATTCATATTCCAAAATTTGATTTGTCTTAAGCTGTGGATTAATTTTAGGATTCTTAGCAACCTTACTAATAGCATCATTTATTCTACTCTTAAAATTCTTAGCTGCATCAACATTATACAAAATGTTTGAGATATAAATAACAGTATCCGCTACATCATTATAGAATTCTTCTGATATTCTAATATTATACATGTTTAGAAATCACTTCATCTATCATTTCATTCATATCATCAATGGTATACCATTTGCCCGTACCACTTTTATAATTTTTTTCATATTCCAAAAGTTTAGCATCAATTTCTGATGTCATTTTTTCAATTGTTTCATTATTCAATACTTGTTCCATAATGCTCCTCCCAAGTAATAAATTTAATAACTATATTATACAAAAAAAACCCCATTTTATCAATGAAAAATCCAACTCTTTCATACTTTTTTATTTGTATATTTCTAAACTCAATGTGGTCTTTAAAAACTAAACATTTATAAAGCAGTCCATTCCACAGGTCATCTGAGAACTCAGTTATAATTTTACTGTGTTTATAGGCCTTTATGACACACTCCAGCTTGATTAATCACGACCTATATTATTAACCACTTGTGCATAATTTGTTCCTTTTGTAGCAAGTCGTGAGTTAAAATTCCAACTTGTAGAACTAATATATTTTTCAGTTTCATCTAAACTCAATAAAAATATATGATCATATGTAATATTGCCACCACCTGTTCCATATTCTTTGTTTTTGTTACTTTTCACATATGTAATATCTATATGTCCTTTTTTACTGCTGTAATGCGGTATTATAAAATGTAACATTAAGCCGGTCCCTTAATGTGCAACTTTCCCAAGTAATATTTTTAAATTCATCATTATACCATTTGTAATCAAGAATATATTTTGACAATAATAATGCTTTATTCCCTTGTTTATCAAGCACTATCCACTCTATAGGATCTTTTATATTCCCACTTACATCAGACTGTGAATATGAACCAAAAGTTATAGTATCCATTTGGTCCACTTTTGTGTTTTCTGAATACTCTGATACTAATTTGCATCTTGCAGTTTGCGATAAATCATATGTTTTTGCATAAGCTCTGCAATTCAATATAATAGAAAATACAAATATATTAAATAATATTTTTTTAATATAGTTAATCTCCTTCTATTTTTTATTTTATTACATTAAATTTTTCATTTAGATTATACTATTTATTGTATTGACAATTCTTGTTGTATTTGACTTTATCAAATTTGTTTTAATTCTATTTGTCACAACAACATGAGCATTATTCTGTTGGTATAAATTGATTGTATAATTAACTTTTGAAGGGTGACATACACATATAATAACATCAAATTTATAATTACTTTTTAGCAATAAACTACAGCCCTCAATAATTTGTCTTCTATTATCACCTCTTGTTACAATTCCTACACGCTTATTTTTAATAATGAAAACACCAATATAGTCCGGTAAGTTTCTTTTTTGTCTTGGTTTTGTTTGCTTGATTAGAGTAACAATATTAACGTTTTTATTATTAATAATTTGTGTCATTATACCTGTCTTTCCCGAATTGGCTTCACCACTTAGAATTATTAATTTCATATTTTTACCTCCTTTTCTTATTTTTTTATTAAATAAAAAAGCCCCTACACCACACGGCATACTGGCTTATTATTGACATTATAAAATTTTTGGTAATTAAAATTACCAATTAAAAGACACTCTCTCTACTACTAGGTAGAAACTCTGATTTAAGTTCTTCCGTTTTGTAGTTTATTAAGTTTTTTAATAAATTTCTAATCATATCTTTTATAAAATTTCATTAATATTTGTAAAATCCATCCTACTAAATATAAATCTTGCTATTTGTACTACCATCCTCTCTTCATCAATTCTAAAAAATATATAATAATTATTAACTTTGGCTTTTCTGTATTCATTCTTTAATTTAGAACCTGAAATGTAACTACTGTAAATATATGGATTTTTAGCAATATCATCAATAATTGCGTCAGCTTTATTTTTTAAATTTAATGCTGCATCCAAATTGCACAAAACATTACTAATATAATTTGTGGTTGCATTCATATCAGCGACATATCTTGGTGATATTTCTATATTATACATATAATTCTTTATTCACGTTCATAAGTTTATCTGCTTCTTCTCTTGTAAGCCACTTAACACCATTAGCATCATCTTGTTCTACTTCTAATAGTTTTTTATCGATAACTTTTATCATTTTATCATCTAATATATCTTTGTCTTTTACCATATTCTTACCTCTCTTTAATTAAAAATATTTATATCATATATACTCTTTCGTTAATAAAATCTTTAACAGAATCATCTATGGTTTTAACTTTTCCATTTTTAGCTTCTTCTAATCTCTCTAAAATCAATTTGACTTCTTCTTTAGTCTCTATGTCTTTTTCTAATATTTTATCCATTAAAGACTCCTTTCTTGTTTTATAAAAACAAAACCTTTTACTATTCATTACCTTCCCACTATATTATACATGAAAAACCTTTTTTTATCAACGAATTTAACTAAGTATTTTATATGTATTTCCACCTGAAAATAAAAAGAAATAAAAAAGACTAAGTTTATTATTGTCATAAAAGGGACACTACTCAAGAGTGTCCCTAATATTGCAATATTTAACCCCGTCCCTTTTATTTTGAGCATAAATCATAACATCACTAGAATTTATACTCTATATAATCTCCATTTTTATATTCTTCTTCTTCTGCTTCTTTCAAACTTAATTCTTCATTTGGTGTAAGTTTTGTGTAGTCGGGATCCCAGGCAAGTACTAACCTTTTTACAAATTCATAAGCAAATTTTTGTTCACTCACTGGTAACTCTTTAAGCATTGCTGTAGTATCTGATATCAATGTTTCCATAATTATATTCCTCCTCTATTTATATATATCACCTCGAGAGCCAATATCAAGTATTAATAATACTTCAACTATATTATGAGACTGTGATTCTATTATTTCTAAATACTACACCTTCTTTTTTTAATATTTTTTCTTGGGCATCTTTACCACCAAAAGCATAACTTCCAGAACATTCCCCTTTACTATTAACAACTCTATGACATGGAATTAATTTATGATTTGGATTTTTATGCAGAGCATTTCCAACTGCCCTACTTGCATTGGGATGCCCTATTTTAATAGCAATAGTTTTATAAGTACTTACTTGTCCTTTAGGTATTTTCTTTACTTCTTTATAAACTTTTTCTTCAAATTGACTCATATATGTTCCTTTATATCAACCTATACTTTTGTATAAGTGACCTTGTCCCTACATTTTTATATTCATCGTTATATTTTTATCTTTAAATTCTTTTTCTATAACCTTCATCTTCTGTTCAAACTTCTTAACAGTACTGCCAACAAGTGCTTTATTTAAGAAGTAAATAAATAAAACTATCATAACAAGTAATGGTAAAACTATAGTGAAAATTTTTATAACTGTTGGCAATACATTTTCAATTTCTCTTTGCACTTCATAGTTGTTTGAATACCAATATTTTAATGCATTTACTTTTATTTTTATAGTTTCATAAATCTTAATAACATAAGTTTTATATGTAGTAGAACTTATATTCTTATCTATCTCGTTTTTTATTCTCTCTATTTCTCCTGCAAGCCTTGAATCTTCTCGTGTTATCCTATCAGAGTCATCTCTTGATGGTTTTGCTGTTTTTAATGCTTCTCTTTTTGCCTCAAGTTCTTTTAATCTATTTTGATAATCAGTTATTTGACTCTCTATACTTGATTTATTTGAGTTGCTCTCTACTATTTTTCCATATTTTGATAACGACAACTCTATATTTTCTGTTGCATCTATTGCATTATCAATTTGAAACACCAAACTTTGATACCTTGGTTGAACTTTTATATCATAATACTCTTTATCTGAAGTTTGTCTTGAATTCGTTTTTATAATGCCTTTATTATCTTCTATAATTTTCTTTATATCATCAACCGATTTCTCAAAATTATTTGTATTAACTCTATAATAATGATTTTCATTATATCTCTCACTATCTCCTGCACTTTCATCCACAATACTCTCAACTGCATCTTCACTAATTGAATTTACAGCATAATTTGTAAATGCTAAATCACTTGAAAGCTTAGCTGATTTATTTCTATAAAGCGAATTGTTATAACCACTATCATATCCATATGAAGTTACAGATTGGCTAATTCCATCATAAGTTACAGTAAGTTCCTTTTTTCTAAAAAAGACACACCAAATAAATATCAATATTAAAATGACTAAGCCTATTTTCTTTAATGTTTTTTCATCTAATTTTTTTAGTTTTTCTATTATTTTTTCATTCATAAATACTATTATGTAATAAAATTCCTATGAATATTTACTACACTTCCTCCTTTTTTATATTTATATTTTTATTTCATATATACCTTCAAAAAAAATGCCATTTTCTTTTAGTATTTTCTTCATATAATCTTTATATTTTATATCTACCTGATAAGCCCTACCACACCCAGCAGTTAAAGAACTTGGTATATGTATAACTTTACCATCTATATTTTGACTTTTATAAAACCTATCCATAGATATCACATCATCACTCATAGAAAATGTAATAACTAACACTTTTTTACTTTCAATCATATCTATTTAACCTTTCTTTTTAATTTAAAATATTTTTTAAAGCATTTACTGCCGTATCTATTTCATAAGTATTGTTATTATATGAAAAACTAAATCTAACCATTCCTTGTTTTTCTGTTTTAAATGACTTATGAACAAGTGGTGCACAATGCCCTTGAGGTCTTGTTGCTATCTCATATTTTTCATATAAATAATCTGAAATTTTCGCACTATCATAACCAAGTAAATTAATTGAAACTATTGGACATCTATTAAGATTTATAAAATCTCCGTATATCTTTATACCTTCAATTTCTCTTATTTTATCATAGAAATATTTTGTTAGCATCTCATTTTTTTCTTTTATTTTTTTTATCCCTATTTTATTTATATAATCTATGCTTGCATTAATTCCACAAATGCCATGACTATTAAGAGTTCCTGCCTCAAGATAGGTTGGAAATACTTTAGGCTGAAATTTATCAAATGTTTTAATTCCAGTCCCACCAGATTTCATATTTTTTATATCAATTTCTCTATTTAATATAAGTCCACCTGTCCCTTGTGGTCCAAATAAGCTTTTATGTCCTGTAAAACATAAAATATCTATATTCATGTCAATCATATCTATCTCTACTTCTCCTGCTGTTTGAGAAGCATCAACTATATAAATCAAATTATTATTTTTGCAAAAATTCCCTATTTCCTTAACATTCAATAAATTTCCTAACACATTTGAACCATGAGTTGTTACAACAAGTTTTGTATTGTCTTTTAATAATTTCTTTAAGTCATCATAATTTATATTTCCATATTCATCAATTTTTAGATAACTTATCTCAACTCCTTCTGTCTCTTTTTCATAAAGTGGCCTTAATACAGAATTATGTTCAAGTTCTGTGGTAATCACATGGTCGCCTTTTTTTAATATTCCTTTTATTGCAACATTTAGTGCCTCAGTAGAATTAGAAGTGAAAACAACTTTTCTATAATCTTTTGAATTAAAAAATTTACTCAGTTTAATTCTTGTATCATATATGACATTAGATGACTTTAAACTTTGCTCATATAACCCTCTATTTGCATTTCCAAAGTTCATCATGGCATATGAAACTGCTTCAATTACTTCTTTTGGCTTATTGATTGTAGTCGCTGCATTATCAAAATAAATCACATATACTCCTATATATTTATTATTTCTCCTACATTGTCATATTTATATCCTGTCAATTTATCAAGCTCCATATGGAGTTCTTTTGACTTTATTACATCTATAAATCTACTAACTTTATAGTCATTTATATCTTTAGTCCAAAGTGCAAAATCATATTCCTCTTCGCCTATTTCAATAAAATCTAAGTTTAATGTATTCGCAGTTGGTTTTATTGCTATACAAAAATCAGCTTCATCATTATAAACAGCAGAACAAACTGCCATATGTGTAGCCATCTCTTTATCATATCCATCTATTTCATTTGATTCTATACCATTTTTTTTAAGCAAATAATCAAATAAAACTCTTGTTCCAGAACCTCTCTGTCTATTTACAAATCTTCCATTTTTTAAATCATTTATAGTTTTAATATTTAAAGGATTTCCTTTTTTTACTACTATCCCTTGTGTTCTCTTAAATCCTTTTATTAAAGTTATATTATATTTATCACCTTTTTTTACATCTTCAAATATGGTTTTCAAAATTGGTATATTATATACCCCTGTTTCTTCATCAAGTAAATGAGTTGGCACTATCATTGTCTCATTTCTCTTTAATGCCATAAGACCTGCAGTTGAACCAACATGAGTTGATGAGAAACTAACATCTTCATATTTTTTTTCCATAATATCAGTTACTATATCAAGTAAAACATCATGGGAGCCTACACATAAAAGAGTTTTATATATATCTTCTTTTTTCTTTAATAGTTTAATGTTTACTACATCACTTGCTTCATATCCTTCACTGTTCTGTGGAATAACTAATAAACCATCTGCTCTAACCATACTCATTTGACTTGCTGCTCCTCTATTTAATGGTGCCGCAATTAACTCATTCCCAACTGACCCAACTTTTACTCTAACAAATTCTTGATATTTAAGTGATGATACTATCCTCTTTGAAATCTTTGCTTGTATAGTTTCATCTTTTTCTATTTCCAATATGTTTTTTGAATTATTTAAATAATCAAGTATTGGTTTTACAAATATATCAAAAGCTAAATATGTTGACAGAGGATAACCTGGTAATCCTATAATAGGCTTATTATCAATTATTCCAAGCATAACTGGCTTTCCAGGTTTAATTGATACACCATGAACAAAAATTTCTCCTAATTCTTTTATAGCAGTTTTTGAAAAATCTTCTGTCCCTGCACTTGAACCAGCATTTATAATGACAATATCATTTTCACTCACTGCTCTTTTTATTGCTTCCTTTATAAGATTCAAATCATCTTTTACTATTTCGTATCTCTTTCCATAAGCTCCACAGCTGTTTACAAGAGCTTTTATCATATATGAATTTGAATCAATTATATCTCCTTCTTTTGGTTTGTCAACTGGATTTATGATTTCATCTCCAGTAGGTATAATTCCTACTGAAGTCTTTTTATAAACAGAAAGCTCCAAATTTCCACTTGCCATTAATGCACCAATATCTATAGCTGTTATTTTGTGATTTGATGGTATTATCATTTCCTTTTCTACTATGTCTTCGCCTATTGGTCTCACATTTTGCCAAGTAACTGCAGGTTCTATAATCTTTACTGTCTGTTCATCTATCTCTATGACATCTTCAGCCATAATTACCGCATCATATGGGCTTTTTATTACATCACCCGTATCTACAATCTTATAGTCAACTCCCAACTTTAAAATTACAGGATTTTCTTCTGAAGCATTTTTTGTAATTTTTGAATCCACACAAATACCATCCATTGCTGAAGCAGTGAAAAGAGGAGAATTACATTTTGCAAAATGAGCTACATTTGTCCTTCTTCCAAGTGAATCTTCTGTTTTTATTATTTCTGTTTTTCTTTTAAGAATATTTCTCTCTAACAGCACATCTACATATAACTTATATGCAGCATCAGCAGTCATAGTTTTCAAATATAAATTTCTTTTCATAAGAACTCTCCCTTTCTATATGAATATAAGAATTGCTATGTTAAATAGTGGACTTTTACATATTCACCTTTATTTATTCCTTCATCATTTAGTTTTATAATAATATAACCATCCGCCTTTGATAAACTTTTTACTATTCCAGATTTTGAAAGTATAGGAGTTACAGTCAAATCCTCTTTCACATTTACAAGTTGAATAGTCATCCTCCCTGGAGCCGCTTTCAAATTCTCTGTTATTCTTCCTATACAATACTTATTATCAAGTTTTGCACTTGTTATGAATTCTATTATGCCAAATATTAAAATTCTAAAAATAAGTGCACAAGCAACTGGATGCCCTGGGAGTCCTATGATTATCGTTTTATTTTTAATATTATAGCCAGTAATAGTTGGCTTTCCTGGCTTTATAGATATCCCATGCGTCAATATTCCTTCTTCTGAATTGTCTTTGATTACACTCTCTGTATAATCTTTTTTTCCTTTTGAACTTCCTCCAGATAAAACTATTATATCAACCTTATCTAAATAGTATTTTACTTTTTCATATAATTTATCATAGTCATCTTCTACTTTTACAACATCATACACATTTATAAAATTCTCTTCGCAAATTGCACTTAACATAATAGAATTAGAATCTCTAATTTTTCCTATATCAACTTTCTCTTTTGTATATTCTTCAAGTTCGTCACCAGTTGAAATAATTGCTATATTAATTTTTTTATATACCTTGACTCTACTAACACCAGCTGATGAAAGTAAAGCTATGTCGCCAGATGTTATTTTTTTTCCTCTTTTCAATATAAGTTCTTCCTTCTTTATATCATCTGCTTTTTTTATTACATTTTGTCCTTCTCCTACTGCAGAGTATATTGCTATTTTTTTTTGTGACAAATTTTCTGTGTGCTCTATCATAACCACTGCATTTGAGCCTTCAGGCAACATGGCACCTGTTGGAACATATACACATTCACCAGAATTAATACTAATTGTTTGCTCCTTACCCATTAAACTTTCTCCAACTATATCTAAAAAAGTAGGGACAGTTTCACTCGCTCCACTTGTGTCTTTTGAAATCACAGCATATCCATCTACTGTTGATTTATTAAAATTTGGTGCTTCTTCCTTTGAATGTATATCTTCATAATTTATCCTATTTAAAGACTTATATAGTTCAACTTCTTCATATTTCAAATCAAAATTCGATTTTTTTATGCATTTGAATATTTTCTCTTCGCATTCATCGATTGAATCAACTTTAAATAAATCCATATATTCCCTCTTTTTAGAATTTACTCTTTAGATACTTTTTGTATAATAAAATTCCTATATAAACACCAATATTATTTAAAATAATATCATCTATATCTGTAACTCTTGGTAGCCATATTTGTATAATTTCAACAATAAAAGAAAACATAATTCCATATAACATTACTCTTTTATATTTTATATTAAAAAGATATGGTAGTAAAAATCCTATTGGTATAAACAATAAAATATTTCCAAAAATATTTATAAATAAATAATTATAATTATTTAACAATATACATTCATTATAAAAATCTTTTATAAAATAAAAAGGTATTATGTTTATATTATCTAAATCTTGATGAATTATGTGTATCCCACTTGTATTTATTATAAATTTTGGAGTAACTATCTGCAGTGTTAAGGCTATCATATATACTGTGAAAATAATAAGTATGATTTCCCTTTTTTTACTTGTGATTTTAATTTTTAATATTTTAAATCTCACAACATAATAAATTGGAATTGATAACATCATTATTATTAATATATTTTTAAAATACTCTAAAATTTCATTCATCTATTAACCTTCTTTTTTAATTATACTACCTTTTAAGTTTTTTTTAAATTTACTTTAATTATACCATATTTTATACTATTTGTTAAATTTGAAAACTATTATATATTTTGTTAAAAAAAATAGACAACCTATATATGTTGTCTAAAAAATGAACATTTTTTTCTTTTAAAAATTTTTAATTTATGGCTAAACTGTTTATAAAAGCATCAACTTCTCTTTTTACATTCTCTTTCTTATTTTGTGCATCAGTTCCTGTTATTGCAAGACCTTTTGTCACTGAAGCATTTGGATAAAGTCTTCTTAATTTACTATCAAAGCCAGATAACCCTGAACCACCATGAGTTGAAAATGGAACTATAGTTTTTCCATTCATATCCACTTTATCAAACAAGGTATACATAATCATAGGGAAGTCACCCCACCACACTGGAGCCCCTACAAATATTGTATCATATTTTGATATGTCAAATGTTATATCCTTTATCTCTGGTCTTGCATTATCATGAAGTTCGCTACTCGCAATTTCAGTTAATTTCTTGTAAGAATCTTTTGGATAAATATCATTTTTTGGTTCAACTTTATATCTATCTGCCCCAAGTTTTTCTATAATCATATCAGCAACTATCTCTGTGTTGCCTTTTTCTATAACACCTACGCTATATTGTTCACCTATAAATGAACTATAAATAACTAAAGTTTTACTCATACTACCTCCTGTATTTTCTTTTTCTAACACTATCTCTTCATTTACATCAACTATCATTTTATTTGGTGCATTCCACTCTTCAGCCAATTTTCTGCTAAAACGAACACCATCATCATTTGTGTCATTGTGATATGGAATATTATGTTTTGCATTTACAAGTTTTG
>CAMJKC010000047.1 GCA_946406305.1 uncultured Lachnospiraceae bacterium | reverse complement strand
ATCTCATAAAATTCTTTTGTCATATGAACTCCATCTCCTTTATGCCAAGTATCTCTAACAATCCATTTTGTATCTATATATGTTGCATTTTCAAATTGATAATTTTCAATCGCCATGTCAAACTCTTTTCCTCTATATATATTGTGTGGTAGTGGTGATAAAAAATCTTCTTTTATTTTATCATAAGTTGCAGGTAAAAGTGAACAAATATATATATTGCAATTCGGCAATTTATTTTTTAATTTATCTATAATATTTAAATAAGCCTCTATATATTCTTCACTGCTGTTATACTTATCGAGGTTATATCCATTAAAAAATATAACATTTTCCACATTGCTGTTTATATTCTCTATCAGTTTTGCTTGTTCAAATATATTTTTACCTTCATTTGCAAAATATAAATCTTTATCTAAAATATCATAATATTCAAAATGTTTTACATTTGAATCCCCCATAAATAATGCTTTACTCTCTCTTAAGATTTTTTCTATTTCTTTTCTATACTCTCCTTCAAATTTTTTATATGAATCATTATTCGCATTTTCTATTAGTTTTAAAATTTCACTTTTTGCACTAAGATTAGTAGAATAAGTTATGACCTTTTTATTGTCATCATTTAATATGCCTATTTCGTTTCTCTTCATATTTACTACATCATAATAAAAATTAGACACTTCCTCATTATTATTCTCAACTATTAAAATATTCTTTTTTCTATAATCAACAAAACTATATACTAAAAATAAACAAAAAATTATATAAAAAAGGAATGCTATGAAATTTTTTTTATAAATCTTCATAAAATAACTCCTTATTTTTTAAAACCTAAAATATAAAAATGGATCATTGTATCCAAGATATATTAAAAATATGCATATTGCATATAATGAAACTACTACAAAAATGTCTATATATTTATTTTTAGATAATAGCCTATATATATTAGTAGGTATTTTTAAAACTGCAAGTATCGCCACTATTAAAAACTTATAATTCCTAATTAAAATTTTATAAAAGACCTCATTAACAAATTCCCCTCGAGCCATTAACATAGTCTTTAACCAGTGTGTTAAATTGTCAAAATCTTCATTATAAAAAATCACAAATGAAATGACAATTAAAACTACAATATAGAGATGTGAAAAAACTTTATGCTTGTCTAAAAAAGTCTTTAAAAAAATTTGTTCAATATTTAAAAAAACAAAAAAGTATAATCCCCAAATTAAGTAATTATAATTTGCTCCATGCCAAAGGCCTGTTGCCAGCCATACAATAAAAGTTGCAAGAATATTTAATATAATATTTGATATTTTTATATTCGTGATTTTTAACAATTTTTTTCTTAAGAATTTAAATGTTTTTGATAATTGAACTGGGTATAGGACATAATCTCTAAACCAAGTTCCAAGACTTATGTGCCACCTCCTCCAATACTCTGTAACAGACCTTGACAAAAATGGATTGTCAAAATTTTCAACGATAGTGAACCCCATAGTCTTTCCAAGCCCTATTGCCATAAGTGAATATCCAAAAAAATCAAAATACATCTGCAAAGAAAAAGTTATGCCAGCTAACCAAGAAGACAAAAAAGTCAAATTTCTAATACCGTAATTATTTATATCTACAATTAAAAGCGATATCTGATTAGCAATTATAACTTTTGAAGCAAGCCCAAATATGAATATCTTTATGCCATCTATAAATTTATTTTTATCAAATTCTCTTTTTTGTTTTATTTCTTGCATTATATCAACATATCTAACTATTGGACCTGCAATTAATTGTGGGAACATAACTATATATGTCCCATAGTCTATAAAATTTTTATCTGGCTCTATTTTTTCGTAATATACATCAACTATATAAGAAACTAATTGAAATGTATAAAAACTTATACCTATAGGAAGAGTCAAATCTATTTTATTTAAAATACTCCTATGTAAAATAATTTCTATTATGTCGGTAAAAAAATTAAAATATTTGAACATAAATAGAATTGAGAAATCATAAAGCAAACCTAATACTAATATCATTTTTTTATATTTTTTGCACTTTTTTATAAATAGTGCTGCAAAATAATTTACTACTAAAATTAGAATTAGATTTAAAAAATAAACAGGTTCTTCAAAACAGGAAAAAGCATAAAAAGATAAACTATATAAAAAAATAATCAAGTTCTTATATCTATAGTCAACTAAAAAATAACTTACATAAAAAAATGGCATAAATACCAATAAAAATTTTAAACTACTAAATACCAATAATTTCTCCTGTGAATTACATAAAACCTTTGGGCTCGCAGTGCTCGCCCCTACAACTTCTTTCTTAAGGCTTGCCACTGCAACTACTTGCCAGCTTGGCTCGCTACTTATCGCCCCTACGAAATGTATTATAATGCTTCCCTACGATTTACTATGGTCCTTTGGGCTCGCACTGCTCGCCCCTACGGTTTTGCTCGCCCCTACAGGTTTGCCACCCTTACAACCTACCACTCGTAGGGGCGATAAGTAGCGAGCCCATAATTTAAATAATACTATATATATAATAGTAAAACATCTTTTTTTAGTCAACATTTTTATTATTTTTGTTTACTAAATAACTTGACTTTTTATGTTTGTTATTATATATTTTTATATATGGCAGATTGGTCAAGCGGCTAAGACGCAGCCCTCTCACGGCTGAATCAGGGGTTCGATTCCCCTATCTGTCATTTTTTTGTGCATTCTTATATTTGTCAAATAGATATTTAAGAAAAATAATAATAATCCAAATAAGATTAAAAAACTGAAAAATTAAAAACAGTAAAGAAAAATAGATAATAACTATATTTAATACATTTTCATCAAAAGCTATTTTTATTTTACTAAGAAAATTATAAATTCCATTTTTTCCATAAGATAAATTTTCTTTTAAATTATTTTGAACCTCTATATATAGCTTCTCTTTAAACTTATCTCTTACCATATTTTTCAATAAGCTATTTGCAATTAAATTTAAGCCATTTATTTCATCTGTAATTTTTTTTATATTTAAAATATTATTTTTATTATCATTATTTTTTTTTAAATTATTGTTATCTTCGTTGTCAAAAATTCCCTTTCCATTTTTTTTACTATCATCATCACTATTGTTTTTGCTACTATCATTCTTATCATATTTTACATTTTGTTGACTTGGGGAATTTTCATTTGAATTAGATTTTTCATCTCTATTATAATTTATATATATATCTGCATATAAATCTATTACTTTATTATTCTTATCAACTAAACTCTCTAAAATTTTTGTAGTATTTCCTTTTATTATTTCTCCATTATACTTCCAACCAACAAATGCCATATTATTATAAAGATAATATTTATACTTTTCTAAATCTTCAACTATATCATATGTATATTTTTTTGTAAGTATTTTATTTTCTCTTGTGAAATGATAATTAACAGTATAGGTATAAGGTTCATATACAGGATATAAGTTTATCGCTTTGTCATCAATATCTGTCAAATTTATTATTTCTTCATTGTCTTCAAATAATACTTTATCTATGTCTGGCATAACTCCCCAACCTTTAAATTCATAACCAGTTATTTCATAGATACATTTATTTATTTTGACCCTCTCATCATAATATACTATTTGTTCATCCATTTCATCATCAATATTCAAATTGTAATTGTTTTTTTTATTAAAAACTAATTTATATCTATGTGCCGAATATATTTTTTTATAAATGTGCGATGAATTATCTGCCTTTCTTGGCAACTCATATATTTTATAAATTTTTGCATTTTTCCATTCATTATCTACATACTCTTTGTCTTCATAGTATAAAAAACTATAGCCTGTTTTTTTAGTTTCATCATAAATTTCTATATCGCTATTTGAATCTAATATGTGCACTTCTTCTTTATCATCTATATTATTTATTATTCTGTATCTTATTTTTTTATTATGTCCACATTCACATCTATTATTTTCTATTTCATCATAAGAATAGATAAATTCGTGTTCTTCATTTATTTCCCATTTGCAAAACTCACACACTTTTTTATGATTACTATTGTCAGTTGACTCATAAATAAAATTATGTTCGCAGGCAGTATATTCTGTTAAATCTATAGAATAATTTGTAGTCCCTGAACTATAGTTATAATTTCCACCTGTCGGAGGAGTGTTTCTTTCCCAATATAAAGGAAATATAAATCTAAAATATTTTAATTTTTCTATATCTTTTTTTATTATTTTAAATTTTATTTTTATAGTAAAATTCCTTGAATTTACATGATATATACTTGATTCAATTAATTTGAATCCACTTATATCTCCACTTGGTCCCTGATACCTACTACAAATAAAACTCATATCACATTTGTTTTTATCAGTATAAAACTTTGAATTTGTATAGTGTGTTTTATAATGTGCAATTTCTGTTCCTGCAAGCTTTAAATAATATTCATTATTACCACCCACATTTGATCCGTGGACATGATTATAAAACATTACATCATTTATATTTGAAAAAGGTGCTAACATATACTGTGGATATTTATAATATGTATGATATCCGCACCATCCTTCTCCTTCATCTACTCCCGTAACACTTTGAGTTATACTATAATAAAAATAATCATCATCTTGTGTGAATATAACTTCATTATTTGTGATATTAAATATCAAATCATTTAAATATATCCATTCATTATCTGTAAATGAACTACCATTTGAAGCCTCTTGCTCATATCTTTGAGATTTTCCATAAACAAAACTTGTATTAATATGAAAAATAATTATAAAAAATAAAAAAAAGTATTTGGTTCTCATATTATAAATTTAAAATATTTATCATGAAAACAAAATACCCTTTTAATTATAATTCTCATTTATTATTATAATTATTTTTTAATTTTTAAATCAATTTTTTCATTTGCGAGTTCCTTGTAAGCCCCATATTCATCTTCCGAAACAAGTTTAAAATAAAATTTTTTTTCTTTCGTTTCTATATAATTCCCATCTTTGTCTACATGCCCCGAAAGTCCAAAATTAGTCAAATTTATTTCACTTCCAGTTGACTTTTTTAACATTTCTGTATATGAAGGAATTATACATTCATATGTGACATCTAACACAAACAATTTATCTTTGAATGAGCCTTTACTCTTTAAAAATCTATATGTGTGGTTTGGTATAACTGAATAAATAGTATCTTTCACATACCTAACTCTCATATTTCTCAATATAACATTTTTGTCATTTACACTCATATAATAATAATTATTGAGAATCATAGGATTATCAACTACATTTTTATTTGAAAGGTTTATAACAATATCCACATTATCTTTAATTATATATCCAGTGACATTATTATTACTAACCGGGTCAATAATTATATTGCTTTCAAAGTATTCACCTTTAACTATTTTTAATGCTAAATCGTCATTTCTTTCTTCATTTGTAATTATTACCCTAGTATCATTACTTGCAAATACTAGGTTTTCTAAAAAAAACTTAAAAACACTAATGATAAAACTATTTTTATAAAATTCTTTTTACCTTTTTTCATAATAATTGGTTTGCTTTGCAATTTTCCTTTTGATATTTTATTATCTACCGATAAAACTTTTTCATCATCTATAAGCACTCCTCCTTGCTCAATAGTCCTTCTCGCATCACTCTTTGATTGACACAATTTACTCTTTACAAGGAGTGCTGTTACTTCAATATTGTCATCAACAAAATCATCTTCAGTTAGTTTTAACTCTGGTATATTGGCACCTTCCATATTGCCAGAAAAAATCGCTGAAGTAGCATTTTTACATTTCGTTGCCTCTTCTTCACCATGTATCATTTTAGTAAGTTCATAAGCGAGTATCACTTTTACTTCATTTATTTTTTCATCTTTATATTTTTCTAACTCATGTATTTCTTCAAGAGGTAAAAAAGTTAAAAGTTTTAAACACTTTATCACATCAGCATCTTGAACATTTCTCCAATACTGATAAAATTCATAAGGTGTAGTTTTATTTCTATCCAACCAAACTGCTCCTTTTTGAGTTTTACCCATTTTTTTCCCTTCTGAATTTAATAGCAAATTGATTGTCATAGCATGAACAGTTTTTTTAAGTTTCTTATGTATCAAATCAATACCAGCAAGCATATTAGACCATTGGTCATCTCCTCCTAATTGCATATTGCAATTATATTCTTCATATAGTTTCATAAAATCGTATGCCTGCATAATCATATAATTAAACTCAAGAAAGGTAAGACCTTGTCCTTCATTTGCCATACGGATTTTATAGCATTCTGCACTTAACATTTTATTTACACTAAATAATGCACCTATGTCTCTTATAAATTCTATATAATTCAAATTTCTAAGCCATAAAGCATTATTGACCATCAATGCCTTTCCATCACTGAAGTCAATAAAATTACTCATCTGCTTCTTAAAGCATTCACAATTTTTATCAATAGTCTCAACTGTCATCATTGTTCTCAAATCTTGTCTTCCTGATGGATCTCCTATCATACCTGTTCCACCTCCAACAAGAGCGATAGGCTTATTGCCTGCTTCTTGCAATCTTTTCATAAGACACAATGCCATAAAGTGACCTACATGCAAAGAATCTGCGGTAGGGTCAAACCCTATATAAAAAGTTGCTTTCCCACTGTCAATAAGATTTTTTACTTCTTCTTCATTTGTAGTTTGAGCAATTAAACCTCTTTCTATTAATTCATCATATACTTTCATTACTCACCTCTTTATTTTCTTATCTCCGCACCTATTTTTTCTAAATCAGTTATTATTTTATTCATAACATCATCTATCTCTTTGTCGGTAAGAGTATTTTCTTTTGACATAAATCTAAAATTGTAAGCTATTGATATGAAGCCTTCTTTTAACTGCTTCCCATCATATATGTCAAATAATTCACACTTATTTAGCAACTTACTTGATTTCTTTATGATTTTTTCAACCTCTGAAATCTTCATATCTTTTGGAATGACAAAAGACAAATCTCTATCTATAGGTGGAAATTTTGATATAGTTTCATACTTACATTTAAAATTAGAATACTTTGACAATAAATCTATATCTAAAACAAGTATATATACCTTCTTCTCTATGTCATAATTTTTTGTTACATCTTCATATACTTCGCCCATATAACCAACCATTTCATTTCCTATTAAAATGCTCGCTCTCCTATATGGATGTAAGAAGTTATATTTAATCTCATCAGAATAAGAGTTATTTTTTATTCCTATTCTATCAAATATCATTTCTGATATTTTTTTCATATAAAAGAAATCTATATCTTTGCCATAGCCACCACATATAAATGTTTGTCTTTCATTTGGCAAAATATCTTTCTCTTCATTAGGCAAATATATATTTGCTACTTCAAATAATTTCGCACTCTCATTATATTTTTTATAATTAGTCGCAATTGATGACAAAAGTCCATTTACAAGTTGCGTCCTCATTATAGAAAAATCCTCACCGAGTGGATTTAATATTCTTATGTATTTTTTTTCTATATCATCATTTTTATACATCAATTTATCATATATTTTTTCTGACTCAAAACTATAATTCATAATCTCATCAAAGCCATTATATATTGCCACATTGTATATCTCATCATTTACTTTTTCATAATTTGTTTTTAGTCTTGGATTTATATTTACATTAGGTAATGTTCTACCAATGTTATCATAACTGTAAAACCTTGCTACCTCTTCTGCAATATCCGCAAAATTATTTATATCTTTTCTGATAGTTGGAACTTCTATAGCTAATATATCATTATCTATTGTAGTCTTTAAGTCAATTTTATCTAAAATCTTTTTCATAGTTAAACTATCAATATCTGTTCCTAATAAATTGTTAATTTTTTCCACACTGACTTTTATATTTTTAATTGATGAAACATTTTTTGAAACAAAAGAAATTTCTTCTTCTGATATGTCTCCAATACCAAGTTCTTCTATTAAACTACAAGCTCTATCTATCGCTTTTTTCGCATTATTTGCATCTAAACCTTTTTCAAATAAATTTGAAGCTTCTGTTCTAAGGCCAAGTCTTTTACTTGACATACGGATATTGACACCATCAAAATTAGCAGCCTCAAGTAAAACATCTTTTGCATCTTCAGTTATCATTGAATTCTCTCCGCCCATTATACCCGCAAGCCCAATTGCTCCACTTTTATCATTTATTGTCAATACATTTTTATCAAGTATTCTTTCTTGTCCATCAAGTGTTGTAAATTTATCTCCGTCTTTTGCTAACTTTACTGTTATTTCGCCACCATTTATAGTTTTATAATCATAAGCATGCATAGGTTGCCCCATTTCCATCATTACAAAATTTGTTATATCAACAAAATTATTGATAGGTCTTATTCCTACTGCTCTTAAACATTCTTTTAACCACTCTGGCGATTCTTTTATTTTTACATTTTTTATAAGCCTTGTGTAAAATGCAGGACATAATTTATCGTTTTCAACACTTAGTTTTATATAATTAGGTGCACTTATAGTTTTATTAAATTTTAAATTAGGAGCACAATAATCAAGAGAAAATGTAGCAGCTACTTCTTTTGCTATACCACTTACACTATAGCAGTCTATCCTATTTGATGTGATTTCAAAATCATATATCATATCATCAAGTTTCATAGCTTTTATTACATCATCACCAACTTTAACATCAAAATCTTTAAAGTCAAATATTCCATCAACACCACTATATAAAGACTTATCAAGTCCCAATTCTTCCACAGAGCATAGCATACCAAAAGATTCTACGCCTCTAAGCTTACCTTTTTTTATAACTATTCCATTTTCATTATTGCCGTCATGGAACGAAAAAGCAACTTTCCCACCTGGTAACACTGCTGGACATAGCATACCTTCATATACATTTTTTGCTCCTGTCACTATTTGTATATCATCTTTTCCATCTGTAACTTTACATATAACTAATTTATCTGCATCAGGGTGCTTTTCTATTTTATTGATTTTTACTACAACAATATTACTAAGTTTATCAGAAAGACTTTTAAATGTTTCAACTTTAGTTCCTGTCATAGTTATTCTCTCTGCAAACTCTTTACCTTTTACATTTAAATCTTTTACATATCTTTTTAAAAAATTATGAGATGCTTTCATCCTAATATCTCCTATTTAAAATTGATTTAAAAATCTAATATCATTTTCATACAAAAGTCGCATATCATCTATCTCATATTTAAGAAGGGCTAACCTCTCTATCCCTATACCAAAAGCAAATCCTTGTAAATTCTCATCAAGTCCGCACAATTCATACACTTTTGGATTAACCATACCACATCCTAATATTTCAATCCAACCTTCATTTTTACAAAACCTACAGCCTTTTCCACCACATTTAAAACAAGATACATCCATCTCTGCACTTGGCTCTGTAAATGGAAAATGATGTGGCCTAAATCTTGTCTCAACTTTATCTCCAAAAAAAGCTTTTGAAAAATATGTAAGTGTCCCCTTTAAATCTGCAAAGGTAATATTTTTATCAACTACCAAACCTTCTATTTGATGAAAAGTTGGCGAATGTGTTGCATCAACTGCATCTGACCTAAAAACTCTACCTGGAGATATCATCTTTATTGGTAGTTTCCCACTCTCCATAACTCTTGCTTGAACTGGAGATGTCTGTGTTCTTAAAACAATTTTATCATTTATATAAAATGTATCTTGCTCATCTCTTGCTGGATGACCTTTTTCTATATTCAACTTTTCAAAATTATATTCATCATACTCTATTTCAGGACCTTTAACTACTTCGTATCCCATATTGACAAATATATCTCTAACTTCATTATATACTTTTGTGCAAGGATGCAAATGCCCATTAGATGTGTTTTTTACAGGAATTGAAACATCTATATATTCACTCTTTAATTTAGCTTCTAAGTATTTTGAATATAGCTCATCATATTTATTTTTTATTTGTTCTTCTATATGCTGTTTAGCAATATTTATTTCTTGACCAAATTCTTTTTTTTCTTCATTTGATAAATCTTTTAATTTTTGCATAAAAGATGTTATCTTTCCTTTTTTTCCTAAATACTCAAGCCTAACTTGCTCAAGGTCAACTAAACTTGATACATTATCAATAGCACTTTTCAATTCATTTTTTATATCGTTTACATCAATCATAAACACCTCAAAAAAAACCTATGTTAAACATAGGTTTTTCATCATTTTAAATTATTTTTTGCCACATCTACAAGATTTTTAAAAGAATCAATATCTGAAACTGCTATATCTGCTAACATCTTTCTATTTAATGAAACCCCTGCACTTTTTAACCCAAACATAAATTTTGAATAAGAAATATCATAAATTCTACATGCTGCATTTATACGAGCTATCCATAACTGTCTAAATTGTCTCTTTCTTTCTTTTCTACCCCTATAACTTTCTGTAAGGGCTCTCATTACACTTTGTTTAGCTACACGATATTGCTTACTACGAGCTCCTCTATATCCTTTTGCTAATTTTAATATCCTATTATGCTTTTTCTTAGCATTTTTTCCACCTTTAACACGTGCCATACCGACCTCCTAAATTTATAAATAAG
>CAMJKC010000046.1 GCA_946406305.1 uncultured Lachnospiraceae bacterium | reverse complement strand
TTGCATATTTTTTCCTACGAAAATATTTTTTATATTTTAGCACATTTAATATTTTTTATCTATAAAAAAATATTTTCTACTTAATTTTTTTAACAAAAAAGAGAAGGCATAGCCTTCCCTTTCTGCTTATTCTTTTTTTACTTTGGCAATGGTAATCCATAATTATATACTATGCCATTAACTGTCGCTAACGTTCCATCGCTATTAAATGTATAACTATTGCCATTGATTACTTTGTTATCAGTATTTACTGCACCTATTTTTGCCCCTTTTTCCTCAAGATAGTACATCTTTCCATTAAATTCTGTAAAGCCTGTCTGCATATTTCCATTGCTTCCAAATATGTAATCATAATATGCCCCATTTGACTCAAGCCTTCTATATGTATTTGACAATGGAAGTGCTACTCCTTGTGCATTATTTTCTAAATACTGCCATCCATCAGTTGTCACATTTTGTACCCAACCTGTAGTTTGTTGAGTTGGATTATTTTTAACTTGTGCTACAAGTTTTCCTTGTTGATTAAAGAGATATGACACATTATTGTTTACTTCTTTGTTATACACAAGTGCACCTTCATTAACACCACTCTCTGCTAAATAATATTTCTCTCCTTTATAAGAAACTTCTCCTGTCATCATATATCCCTCACCATCAAACATATAGTAGTTTTCATCAGTTTGTCCATAGATACGGTATATATCCCCTGTCAAAAATTCTGCAGATTGTGAGCCATGTGCATTTCTTTGATATCTCCACTTGTTTACAACTGGTTCATATATCCAAGTTCCTCCAGCTTCTGATCTAACACTTTCTTGTTCTTTTTGCAAAATTCCATTTTGATCAAAGTTATAAATCTTTCCTCCTATATTTACTGGCCCTTTTGCTAATGCTCCTTTATTTAATGTAGTATTTAACAAGTAGTATATATTTCCTCTATCTTCAGTAAACCCTGTTTTCATAAATCCATTTTTATCAAACTCAAATATATGCTCTTCATCATTCCATCCAATTTGATAAAATCCATCTGCCAAATATACAACTGATTCATCTACCTCAAACTCATAGTTGTTTATATTATACATATTGCCACCACTAAAGAAGTCATTATTTTGTGTGAATATGTTATTTACATTTGTTGCATATTGCCACTTGTCTATACTCTCTCTATATATCCAAGAACCTTTTTTGTACACTGTGTTATCTGCCAATAATTCTGAATTTGGGGATGTATTTGTATTTCCTATAGCACTACCACTTATTGAATTGCTTCCACCAGAGCCTCCACTATTGCCTCCTCCAGAACTTGATCCTCTTTCCCATATAGCATAAAGTGTTATAGCGTCTGCTGTTGTAAGTCCTGTTGGATAATTTCTAAGTGAGAAACCTGTTCCTCTTCCATTTGCTTGAGTGTTATAACTTCCTATATATGTATTGCTTGAATTTGGCGTAAACATACTACCTGATAATGTATAAGGCTCTCCATGTCGCAAAGTTATTGTATATGTTGTTGATCCAGATGAAGTTTTTCCTCTTCCTTGTGAATCAAGTGTAACTACATACTCTGTTCCTAACCATTCTGGTCTTAGTGTTACTGTTCCTTCATTTAAAGTAGTAAGATTATAAAATACCCCATCTTCATACTTAATAATTTTTTCTCCTACTTCTACACTTGCACCATCTTTATCAACTATTTTTGATACTTTCCAATCTTTAAAATCAAATCCTATGTTTACATATGAGTTTGTAGGAACAGCATATGCCTTATCAAATACTAAATTGTTAAGCCCCTCCATACTTCCTGTAACAGTACTATCACCTGCTTCAAAAACTACATTATATGTGTTTGGAGCCCATCGTGCATACAATAAGAACTCTTCTCCTTCTTCTTCACACAATTTTTCTACTATTTCATCTCCTCTATATATAACTTCTCCTTCAGAAGCTATAGATAAACCATCAAGATGATATCCCAATACATCCATCTTTATTTCAAGTCTCTTCCTATCGTTTACATCTATTTCCATTTCTACTACTGACGGAGATGCTACATTTTCTCCTCCTACAGGACTTTCTGGTGGATTTCCATTCATTACTACTTTATAAGGTTCATCATATATAGCCATAAGTGTTATTGATCCATCTTCTATGTCTGTAATTCCTGTCAAAGAATCTCCTGGGTGTATCTTCATAAGTTTTTGCTCGTCAGTTAATTCTACTTCTACAGGTGTTCTCCCTGAAGCATCTGCAATTGATGCTATAATCCAATATTTAAACTCTTTTCCGTCATTATTATATATTTGTCCTGCTGGATCTTCTGCTCTTGTTGGATCGTTAGTTTCTATAGAACCTCTTCCATTATGTCCATTATTATAGTTTACTTCCATATTTCGTCTCGCCCATATTGGTATTACTGAAACTGTAGATTTATCAGATGGAGACAAATTATAATACTTATAAACATTGCTTGCTGTCATTCCTATCGTAGCAATTTTTGGGAAGTCTGGGTCTCCTCTATTAATATCTCTCAATCCTTCTTCCGTTTGAAGAGTTATTCTTTCTACTCTAAAGTAATTTATACCATACCCGCTATCTACATATTGATTTGTAAATGTATATGGAACATTGTAAACTCTATTTAATATAGGGTTCATAACTCCTTCTGCTGTATTAGAATTTTTATCAAATACAACATCATACCTAATAGGAGTCCAGTTCACATTCATAGCAAATTCATCACCTTTATAGTCTTTCAACTTCTCTACAATTTGATCTCTTGTATATGTCCTTCCATCTGCTCCTCTTACTGATGTAAACTTATATCCTGCAAGAGAGAATGTAGGAATTTCAAGCCTCTCCCTGTCATTTACATATATTTGTTGTGTATGAGACGAAGGTGTTACTACATTTGTCCCTTCAATACCTTCTGGAACTGCTGGTGGATTTCCATTTATTGTAACATCATATGGCTCGTTATATATTTTTATAAGTGTTACTGTATCCCCATCATTTCTCACAAGAGAACCACCTGCGACTCTGTCTTCTGGATGTATCTTTTTTAATTTCTCTTCATCTGTTAATTCGTATTGTCTTCCATCTTTATCTACAATTTTTTCTATTATGTAATATAAGAATTCATCACCCTCGCTATTTGCAAGTTCTGAAGGAACTGCAACAAAACCATCTCCTCCATCTGTTCCATCTGTCTTTGTTGGAGAAATAACTTCATTACTTAAGTGTCCTGGATTATATTCTATTGTTCCTCCTTTTTTAGTCCATATTGCATATAAGTCAATTATATCATTATCTTTCGTAGAAAGGCCATATACTGTTTCTTCGTCACCAAAGGCAACAGCCGTCGTTGCAGGTATCACATTCCACCCAGCGAAAGTAAGTCCACTTATCTTATATGAATTCCTTGTAAGAGGAAGTTGTGCTCCACCTACTACTGTCATAGGTTCCATATTAACACTTGTTTCATCTAATTCATATCCAGTTGGAATATTAGGATTAAATCTTATTCTGTAACTTGCTCCTGGTCCATTCCAAACTGCTTTCAGTGTTGCTACTGCATCTTGATTCTTAGCTAAATTTTTATAAGTTCCATTTTCGTTTACTATTACCCTATCTTTAGCACGTGTATACTTTGTCTCTCTACCATCTGCAAGCGTTACCTTGTCTAATACAAAATATGCAAATGTATGATTTCTCTTCCTATATTCATTGCTGCCAAAAGTATATTCCTTGTTATACTCTCTGTCTGTTATTGTTGCCATTGCATTAGGGTTTAAAACATCGTTATTTCCTGGATCAAATGCTATCTTATAAGTTATTGGTGAGAATTGAGCATATGTGTAATATATCTCTCCCTTATTTGCTCTCAATTTCTCTACTATTTGTGAACAAGATGCTACTACGTTAAAGTCATCTTTAAATGTTTTATTAAATCTAAATCCACTATCTACATTAAAGCTTACGTCATCAAGTCTCTCTCTATCGTTTACATATATTTCTTGAGTATGATATTCTGGTGTTACTTTGTAATCCTCCCCATCTACAGTAAAGTCCTCACCTGTCAAATACACTGTATATGGTTCGTTATATATCTTCAAAAGTTTTATTACATCTCCATTTTCTCTTACATAACCTTTTATATCATCTCCTGGATGTATTTTTACAAGCAACTCTTCATCTGTCATATCATATGGATTACCTTCTGCATCTTCTATACTCTCTATAATGTAATAAAGGAATTCATCTCCTGTATCATTTGCCATCTCGCCAGGCCTTGGAACAGGCTCGTTTGTACTTTGTCCTTTTAATTCTTCATCGCTATTATGTCCTGGGTCAAATTCTATTCTACCCGTTAATTTTTCCCATACAGCATATAACGTAATCTCATCATTATCTCTCGTTGCAAGGTCATACACTTTCGCATCTTTTTCATACAATACACTTGTTGTTGCTGCTACAGTATTCCATCCTTTTATTACATAACCCTCTATTCTCCAATATTCATTGTTTACTATTGTTTCATCTAAAGAGTGTGTTTCATTTCCTACAAATTCTATTGGTGGTATTTGCAATTCAGGATTCTCAAGAGTTTCGCCTTCTGGAACATTTGGGTCAAAAATAACCTTATATGCCACATCTTGCCATACTGCCTTTAAAGTTACTGTAGCATTTTTATGATCTGTTAAGTTTGAAACCATAGCCCTTGGTTGTATTCTAAGTCTTGTAAATTCATGTGGCCCTAAAACTGTCCCGTCCTCTTTTGTCACCTTGTCAACAACAAACTCAAGCATTCTCCTTGTCCCATAACTATATGTATTTCCTGGAATTTGTTTTGGTGTGTTATAAATAAATGTGAGGGCTTCTTCTCCTAAAACTTCTTTTGACATCGCATTTGGGTTAGTTACCCCTGGATTTCCTGGGTTAAATTCTATAAAGTATTTAATAGCATCATATTGTGCTGTCATTACAAAAGTATCACCCATGTTTGGTGC
Source organism: uncultured Lachnospiraceae bacterium (assembly GCA_946406305.1). GTDB lineage: Bacteria > Bacillota > Clostridia > Lachnospirales > Lachnospiraceae > UBA3633. The sequence continues at coordinate 5,686 of CAMJKC010000046.1, read as the reverse complement.
AAGTCTTTCAACTATCTGTTTCCCTGAATAAATAACTCCATCTGCTCCCAAATAAGTTCCTGTAAAGTCATAACCATCTACAGTAAACTCTGGAGCATCAAGTCTCTCTCTATCATTTACATATATAGTTTGTGTCACTTCTGAAGGAGAACCTTTTATGTAATTACCATCAACATCTGTCATTCCACCACCCTGTATCTTCACAGTGTATGGCTCATCATAAATTTTTAATAATGTTACCGTATCTCCATCATTCTTAAGGAGAGTTGCTGCTCTTACATCTTTTTCACTTGGATCAATTTTCAAAAGTTTTTCATCGTCTGTTAATTCGTATGTATTACCATCTTTGTCAGTTATTTTTTCTATTATGTAGTAAAGGAAAGGTCTTCCATCATCATTTTCCTTTTTGTTTGGCTCTGGTATTTTATCATCATCACTTTGCATATCAATACTTGGTATTTCCTCTGTGCTGTTATGTCCTGGGTTGAAATCTATCTTCCCTGATTTTTTACCCCACACTGCAAACAATGATATTACTTCTTCATCTCTTGTAGATAAGCCATATACAACTGCTTCATCGCTATATAAAATTTCTTTTGCAGAATAATCTGTATTCCAACCAAGGAAATCTAATCCTTTAGCTTTGTATTCATTTTTTGTTAAATTATCTGACTGCCCACCTACAAATGTTTGCCTTGGCATTATATACCCTGGAGAAGATAACTCAAATCCTGCTGGAAGGTTTGGATAAAAATCTATATAATAATTTACACCACTCCAAACAGCCTTCAATGTAACAGTTGCGTTTTTATTATCTGTTAATCCAACATATGTATTAATTACTTTCTTTCTGTCTTTTTCATGTATTGCTGGTATTACTGTTCCATCTTCAAGTGTTACCTTTTCAACTACAAAGTATTCTACTGTATGTTCTGGATATATGTATAAATTATTAATTGCCCTTTCTTCATCATATCTTACATTTTCTACTCTCGCCATAGCATTTGGATTAGATACCAAACTATTTCCTGGTAAAAATTCAACATTATAGTATATAGCGTCATAATTTGCATATAAGTTAAATTCTGCTAATTTTGTTTCACATAACTTCTCTACTATTTGATCTATTTTATAAGTATTTTCTCCATCATCTCTAAATGTTTTTGAGAATACATATCCGGCATCCATAGTAAATGAAGGACTTATAAGTCTCTGCCTATCATTTACATCTATTTCTTGTATTATTTGACTTGGTGAACCATAGTGAACTACTCCTTCACCATCTGTTACTGAACTTCCATGCATTACTACTCTATATGGTTCATCATAAATTTTAATAAGTGTAACTATATCTCCATCATTTTTTATAAATGAGTTTGCTAAAACTTCTCCTTTTGATGGATCTATTTTTAATAATTTTTCTTCATCCGTAAGTTCATAAGCTTCGCCATTTGATGCTACTATTTTATCTATAATATAATATTTAAAGTCATCTTCATTTGCATTAGTTTTAAATTCATCTCTTGGCTCTGGAATTAGTGCATCAGGGGTTAAACTTGTATCTATATTTGGTGTTGTGTCTCCTGGTTTAGGAAGATGCCCTGGGTTAAATTCTATAGTTCCCTGTTTTTCATGCCATACACCATATACTGATATAACATCATTGTCTCTGTTTCCAAGCCCACAAACTATATCTTCATCTTTAAAATATACCTCCTTTGATGATGAACTTAAAGCCCAACCATCAAATGACAACCCTTTTGAAGTAAATACATTTTTCGTTAAAGCCTTTTCTTCTCCTCCTACAAATTCTTGTCTTGCCATTACTTGCTCTGAACTATCAAGGTTATGTCCTGTTGGTAAATTTGGATAAAATGCCACATAGTATTTTATATCTTGCCATACAGCCTTTAGTGTAACTCTTGCTCCGTCTATATCAGTTAAGTTATAAAATGGAGCTCTATCTCCAAACACAAGTCTCTCTTTATTTGGCACTTTTATAATTGTTCCATCTGGTTTCGTTATTGTCTCAAGTACCCATTTATCAAAAGAATGACCTGTGTATGTATAGTTTGCATTAGCAGACATTACACCTCTCAGTGTGCTTCCTGTTGCATTCTATGGAACATCGTCAGTGTCTCTCATAGTTCCAGTTACTCTTGGGTTTCCTTTTTCATACACAATAGTATATTTTATAGGGTCATAATTTGCTGACATGTTAAATTCTTCATTTTTATTTTCTTTTAATTTTTCAATTATTTGACTCTTTGTAGCATTAGCAATATATGTATTCCCATCTTCACCTGTGTATGTGTTGTTATATTTGTAACCTCTCAAATTGAAATCTGCAACATCAAGTCTCTCTCTATCGTTTACATATATTTCTTGTACTATCTCACTTGGAGAACCATATCTTATTGTTCCATCATAATCAGTTACAGATCCACCATTTATTATAACTTTGTATGGTGCTTCATATATTTTAATGAGAGTTACTGTGCTTCCATCCTCTCTTAATATATCTCGGCAATCGACACCTTCTGTTGGGTCTATCTTCAATAACTTCTCTTCATCGGTCATTTCTATTTTGTTTCCGTTCGCATCTACCCTCTCTTTTATAATGTAATATAAGAATGGGTCTTCATCTTCATTGCTATCATATGGTGCTGCTGGTACTGGCAATGTTGTATCTCCACCTTCATTTGTGTCAATTGTTATTTCATCATCTCCTGGTTTTGCATTATAACCTGGTTCTATATTTATTTTTCCATTTTTCTTTCCCCATACTGCATATAACTCTATTGTGTCATTATCTTCTGTTGCCAACCCATATACAACTTCTTTATCTTCATATAAAATACTTGTTGTCGCAGGGTCAGTATTCCATCCCAAGAACTTATATTGTTTTACAGAATATTTATTTTCATCAAGAGGTTTTTCTTCTCCACCTGAAATTTTCTGAGGTGGCATTGTTATATTTTCTTCTAACACTGCACCTTCTGGGACATTAGGCTCAAAGTAAATATAATAATCTACATCTCTCCATACTGCTTTTAATGTAACCGTCGCACCTTCATACATGGTCAAGTTTTTATATTTTTCTCTACTCTCTGTAAATTTCCTTCTCTCAAATTCGCCTTTCTCTAATTCTTTCCCATTTGCAAGAGTTATCTTATCTAACACAAAATATTCAAAAACATGAGAACCATAACTATACCTATTTGCTGTAAGTCTTCTTTCTTCATCGTAAGGTATATTTTCTATTGGTTCCATAACCCCTGCAGCTCTTGGATTTCCTTTATCAAAAACAATCCTATATGTTATAGGTTCATACTGTGCACCTATTGCAAAAGAACCACCTTGTTCTTCACACAACTTCTCTACTATTTGTCCTGTTTTATATTCGTTTTGGTCGTCTCCAATATATGCATTGTTAAATTTGAATGCTTTCTCTAAAGCAAAACTTACGGTTGCTATTCTCTGTCTATCATTTACATATATTGTTTGAACAAATTCTGAAGGTGTTCCATAATATATATTTCCATCAGAATCTTTTTTCTCATTTCCCAAATGTATTAAAGAATATGGTTCATCATAAATTTTAATAAGTTCAACCGTATCTCCATTATTTCTCAAAACAGTACTTGCTTCTTCTCCTGGATATATTTTTCTTAGAAGTTCTTCATCTGTCATTTGAAGTGTTGCTCCTGTTTTGTCCTTTATCTCTTTTATTATATAATATAAGAATGGTCTTCCATCATTATTAGAATCATAAGGTTCGCTTGGGGTTGGAATTTTTGTATTCGTATCTTCGTCTTTTCCTGTGTCTATAGTTTCTGTTTCATCTCCCTCTTTTGGATTATGTCCTGGATCAAAATCTACAGTTCCTCCCAATTTTTCCCATACTGCATATAAATCTATAACGTCATCATCTCTTGTCGCTAAACCATAAACCGTTGCTCCATCTTCGTATAATACACTCGTTGTTGCAGGAATTAAATTCCATCCTATAAATTGATATCCTTGAACCTCGTATGTATTTAATGTAAGGCTAGCATCTGCACCACCTTTTACTACTTGCTGTGGCATCATTTTTTCTTCTTTTAATGTCCTTCCCTCTGGAACATTTGGTAAGAAGTTTATTCTATACTCAACATCTGACCATACTGCTTTTAAAGTTACTTGTGAATTATCGTATATTGTCAAGTTTTGATATGTTCCTGGATCTCTATATATTTTTCTTCTATTTACTTCTTTTTGAGGAAGCTCTGAACCATCTTCCAAAGTAACCTTATCTACCACATAGTAATCTATTGTTCCACCATCTGTATATCTAAATCTCGTTATTGGCAAATTATATTGTGTGTTAAAATATTTTATTCCTGTGTCAGATTGTTCTCCTGTAGCTCTTGGATTTCCTTTATCAAATACAATCGTGTATTGTATAGGGTCATATTGTGCTTTAACTGTATATGTTCTATTTTTTTCATTACATAACTTTTCTACTATTTGATTTGTTGTATAGCTTATATTGTCAGAGCCCAAATATGTATTATTAAATTTAAACCCTGTCATTTCAAAATAAATATTAGCTCCATCTGCATTAAGTCTTTCTCTATCATTTACATATATTGTTTGCTTTATTTCTGAAGGTGTCCCTTTAAAAGTTCCACCATCAAGGTTTGCTATCTCATTTCCTTTTATCAAAACAGTATATGGTTCTTCATATATCTTGATGAGAGTTATATGGTCCCCATCGTTCCTAAGCAAACTATTTGCATTTACCCCTTCATCTGGGTCTATTTTTAATAATTTTTCATCGTCTGTTAATTCATAAGGTGTACCATTTTTATCAGTCATCTCTTTAATTATATAGTAAAGGAAAGGATCTCCATCATTATTGTAATAATTTGTTGGTCGTGGAACTGAAGTATCACTCGTTGAAGAAATTTCTACAGTTGGCATTTCATCATTGCTATTATGCCCTGGGTCAAAATGCATATATCCAGAAAGTTTTCCCCATATTGCAAATAATTGTATAATTTCGCCTTCTCTTTCTGCCAAAGCACACACATTCTCTTCATCCGTATACAAAACTGTTTTGGCATTTGCATCTGTATTCCATCCATCAAACTTAAGCCCTGCCACTTTATAAGTATTCCTATGTAATTGTCTTGTTTCTCCACCTACAAAAGATTGAGTTGCCATGGAAACAGAATCTTCACTTAGGGTATATCCTTCTGGCACATTTGGATCAAAAGAAATATAATAATTTATATCTGACCATACAGTTCTAAGTGTCACAACTGCATTATTTATATCTGTCAAATTATAATATCTGCCATCTGGGTAAACTTTCTTCTTTTCATAAGAATCTTTATCTACTTCTTCCCCATTTGGTTTTGTTATTTTTTCTACTATAAAATATTCTATATGATGATCTCCAAAAGAATAATAGTTATTTGCTTCAAAATTATATACCGTATCATAGTTTCTGTTTGGAATGTCGACCATTGCTGTTGGATTTGTAACTCCAGGGTTTCCTGGGATAAAACTCAATGTATATTTTATTGGGTCATAATTTGCAAGAAGAACAACTTCATCGCCTTTGTTTTCTGCTAATTTTTCTACAATTTGATTTGTTGAATAAACAACATATCCGTCATCAACAAATGTATTATTGAAA
>CAMJKC010000045.1 GCA_946406305.1 uncultured Lachnospiraceae bacterium | reverse complement strand
TTAAATAAATATTACCATCAAGATCTGCCTCTACTTTATCTACATCTTCATATTTGTCGCCAAAGGTATTTCGTTCAAACCCTTTAAACTTCCACCCTCTTTTATCCTCCCCAATGCCAGTTCTATTTATCAATTCTTCTTTTGTAGATGGCAATATTATTTCTTCTCCATACTTTCTATAGAAAGTATATATAACCTCCTCATCAGTTCTACTCTTACGAATCCGTACTTCATAATTTTGTTTTTCCCAATGTGCTTCTACAACTATATTTTCTGTAATTATAGTATCAGAAGTAAATTTTTCATAAGTGCCATCTGCCTTCTTTACTCTAAACCCTAAAAATTTATGACCTTTAACATAGTCTCTTTCTTCAATCTTAGGTATATTAATTGTTTGACCTCTATTCACCCTTTCTGTCACATATCTTCCATAATGAAATTCATCAAACATATAATCAAATGTGACATCTACAAGGTCCCCACTATTAGCTGCTACATTTATATCTATATCTTTACTTAACCCTTTAAATTTAACTGTCAACTTTTTATTATCTGGTGTAAGTGGTGTATCTAAACCTGGCTCAAATTCTAATTCGTATTTATATTTACTATCAAGTGAAAAAACCGTATAACTTACACCAATTGTTATTTTATCTTCATCTTCAGATTCAGAAGAGCTATGAGTAAGAGTTAATTCAAGTCCTGTTGGATCAATCTTATCACCTTCTATATAATTTAATTTGGCTGGTAAAGTTTTTACTTTAATGCTACTATATTCAATTTCTTTATCTATACTATATTTTACTGTTCCATCAACTAAAACATTTACAAACATTTTTATAAGTTTATTTCTAAATTTAAATTCCATTAAATAATCATCTGGTTTTGTCACAATAGTAGCAGGTATTTTCTTTGCTATTCCTAAACTGTAAATATTCACATCAGTTATACTTGGAAAGCATTTAAAAGTATTTCCTTCCATATCAAACTTAAATAAAGGTATATACTGTAGATAACCACCTTCCTCATATTTTAATACTGGTGCACATTTTTTAAAGTTATCAATAAAACTACTACCAATATTCCAATTTTTATCAGAAACATTTGTCCCAGACCATTTGCCAGCACTTAAGTTACCACTATATCCATCTGGTATGTTATTTATGATGAGTGGACAATATGGCATATCAAAAATATCTTTATCACCATTAAAATTCACAGGCACATCTTTATATTTTATTATTAATGCTGCTACATCTTTTATTTTGATATTATCACTATTGGCACCAACTATCGGATGAAAATCTCCTTTTGTTTGGTCATTATAAATAATATCTCTTGTGGTATCATCTTCATATGTCACTTTAATTTTTAATCCAGATAAATCTAATGCTTCGTCAAAATTATAATTAGTTTTAGGATATTCAATGCACTGAACTTCTTTAATTGATTTTTCTTCTTCACCATAAAACACTTCTTCAACTACTTCTATTTCAGAAATTGTGCTTTCAGTTCTCATATTCATTTCTACATCTAAAAAATTATTTGAAACTTCACTTACTGTTGAAATATCTAAACTATAAAAATCACTTTCTTTTATTTCATCGTTATCTTTTATTGCTTCCTTTTCTTTATCTTCTTCTATAACTTGTTCTTTTTCTTCTTTTAAAGCTACTTCTTGTTCATCTATTTTTGTTGTTTCTTCATCTGATTTTTCTTCTATAATCTCTTCTTTTACTTCACCATCTGTTATCTCTTCTATTTTATTTTCTGTCGTTTCTTCTTTTACTATTTCTTGTCCTTCTTTATCTACTTCTTCATTCATTATTTCTTCTTCTTTTTCTAATTTTATATCTTCATTTTCTTCTTCATAGTTTAAACCATTTAAATCTTCATCTTCTAATATGTCTTCATAGAACTCCGTCTCATAATTATCAGATTCATAATTACTATTAATTATGTCATCATGACTCTCATCATCCATTTCATTTTCTATTCCACCTTCAGATTCATAATAAATTTCATCATCATCTAAAGACTTCAAATCATCTTGCTCTTCATGAGATATATTATCTTCACTATGTAGAGTTTCATTTACTTTAAAGTCATTTAAACTTTCTGCAAATAAAATCATTTCATTCCCCGTAAATACCATATTTAAAATAAGGAGAATACATAAAAATCTTTTAATTTTATTCATTTTTTACCTCGCTTAATAAAAATTCTATTAAGTATTTTGTTTATTATCTTGATTTTTTACAATATGACATAAATCTTCTGAAAATAATTTTACAATTTGATACATAAATAGACATAATACTACATAATAATATTATAATATATTGAATCTTTTTTCAAGTATAATAACCTTAAAATTTAATAAAAATGCCTATTTTTATTAAATTTCACACTTTCTTAACTTATTATTAAATATTTATTCTTTTTTTAGAGAAATTTATAACACAATCTACTTTTATAATCTATGTAAAACTAAAAAAAGGAGGAAGGTTTTTATAACCTATATTCTTATGGAAAACAAAAAAAAATTAGATGTTAAATCTTCAGTAAGTAATTTTTTTAAAACACCTCAAAAATTCATATTGCCAACATTTATAATTTCTGTCATTTGTCTTATAACTTCTATTATAAATTTATCTATTGGCATGAATGTCAATCCAAAAAGAAAAATGCCAAATGAAAAATTTAACCAAATGATGGAATTTCAAAATGACAAATTTAAAGGACCTTATAAATTTGACAACAACAAATTCAATCGCCCAGGCATGAATGAAAATAATAATCAAAAAACTCCTTACGAATTTGAAAACGGCAATAATGGAAATGACAAAGATTATTATTCAAAAAATGATAGTGACAATTCAAATAATAGACAGTTTAGAAAAAATAATAATCAATTTGGAAATCAAAATTACAATAGACCAAATGATAAAAACTTTCCATCAAATTTACCAAATGACAGATATTTTAACAATTTCTAAAAAATGAATTATTTGTTATAAGTAAAAAAGCTGTATTTTAAATACGGCTTTTTTATTTTTTTTAATAAAAAATTTCAACTTAAAATTTTTATGATTTAAACTATTTAATATATTTTTTTTAAATAATTATTTTTATCAACATTTATATATCCCTTTATATAAGTTCTATTAAAAAATTGTAACATCCCTTGTAACATACCCCCCCTACCTCCACCTAATATGTCTCAATATGGGCTCGCAGTGCTCACCCCTACTACCGGCTGTGGCAATGGGGCTCGCGGTGCTCACCCCTACAGTTTTGGGCTCGCAGTGCTCGCCCCTACTACTGACTACCTCAAGTTGGGCTCTAAGGGCTCACCACTACAGCTTTGGGCTCGCAAAGCTTCGCCCCTACTACCGGCTGTAGCAATAGGGCTCGCGGTGCTCGCCCCTACAAATTCTGATCACCACTACGAATTGCCCATCCCCCTATCCCTAACCCCCTAATATGCTCCTAAACCCCCATTTTGTTATTATAAGGGGGGGAGGGGGGGGAGATGGATATAAAATTTAAAAAATTATTTAAAACTATGGTCATATTTTTTGTAGTTTTTGTTATGATTTTTAACTCTTTCGCTGCTATTTCAGTGTCTGATGGCTCTGCTTTCGTTACAAAAGCTGAATTCTCTGCAGACTTAAACAACCTTTCTAACCGTATGTCTGCTCTTGAAAATAGTATAGATGCTAAAATCGATAGCCTTGTTTCTTCTTACCTTAGTAGAAACGGTATATGGAATGGGGAGAAGCAAACTTTGGATATAACAGATAAAACTATTTCACTTAAAAATATTATGGGTAATGGTACTACTACAAACATTACTACTTATTCTCAACAAAGAGGTGCATCTGTTGGTACTTATGATTCTTTTACTACTCCATGTATAGATTTGCAAAGTGGTTATATAAATGATTTAGGTTATATAATTTATGATATTACTAAAACTGGACTTATGTGTTTATCTGGTAGCTATAAATCAACCGACTCAACTGAATTAGCATTTACTAGAACCACAAATGAATATACTTACGATTCCGGGTTTCTATTTGGTTTTAATTACGTACTAGTTGCAGGAACATCTAAAGCTGAATCAGATGTTGCAACATACAAATGGGGATTAGACGTTATGCAAAACCCTGGAATTTATTCACGTGGTAATAGAGTAAACTGGAGTATTCCTAAAGCAAGAACTATATCTTACTTCTTTGTGAGCAAAGGTGATAATATAAGAGCATATACCGAATCTTATGCAAATCTAAAAAATTCTGCAATATATAGACTAGATGGAAATATAGATTTCGTATGGGAATCAGCTGTTGTATATTAAAAAAAATTTAAAAGAACAACATTTTTAAAAAATGTTGTTCTTTTTTATACAAATAAATAGTCCTTTTTACCATATCAATAGCCACCGATTCATCAAGTTTTTTTGCTTCATACTTATTCCCATCTTGGTCAACGAGTATCCCTGTTAAATCGTCATTTATATGATAACCATAAGTTTTTCCTTCAACAGTTATTTTTGTATAATCAACTCCATCCTCAAATTTTGCACTCTCTTTAGTATATTCTCCATAATATAATTTACCAAACTCTGTTATTACAACTATTGGTGTCCCAGATGAATCAAAAAGTGCAAGCATCATATCGTTCACTTCACTTCTTGCATAAAGTCCTCCAAGATATTTTACATTCAATTCTTCAAGTAAATTTTCTTTTGACTCTATAACTGTTGTTTCAATAGTATCTACAACTTTTTCTTTACAACCCACTACTGCTAACATCAACAACAAAGTAATAAATATAAAACTAAATATTCTTTTCATAAAACCTCCTAATTTTTTTCATATGATAAATACTATTTATATATATTATATTTTTTATCTTTTAAAATTTTAAATGCCATTTTTATACTTTCTGCACTTCTTCTATATTCAAATACATTTTTTAAATCTTCATCAGAATAATTTTCAATATTGAGTGCTACATTTTTTGCATTTATATAATACATTTTTCTTGCTTCCATCTTATCTAATTCATTTTTTGTAGTAATAATATGACCTAAATTTATAAATATAACTGATACAAGTAATACGACTGTTAATGCTATATTTTTTAATTTGATATTTTTTTCATATAATATTTTATCAATAGTTATAAATATAATTGACACAATTGAAATACTTAAAAACATATATTGAATGCCATATCTTGATGACATACCATAATTTACATTTAAAAATCTAAACCTTGCTAAGAAAATAAGTCCATAATTTATAACACCTGTTATAAACATTAATTCCAAAAATATATACTTTAACTTATATTTAAAATAAAATGCTATAGCACTTAATATAACAATTATATATAAAAAGCCAATAACATATATAAATTTATCAGTGTTATTAAAAAAAGCCATCTTATATAAATCCAAAGTTTCTACTCCAATAATACTACTTGATAAAGATTTTAATATAAATTTTATAGGAAATTTTATGTCGTTCACTAATAACTCTATCAAACTTATTTCATTAAATCCTACAGGATTTACTACTTCTCCTGTATTAGAGCTTATTAAATACAATAATATACATAAAATACAAATTGACATTAATAATACATTTTTTTTAATTTTTTGTTTGTCATTAACTATTTTTATAATCTTATTATCAATGTATAAACTTTGCAAGATACAATAAAAAAATATAGTAAATAAATATGCAACTTGATATGAACCAGCAAAAATTAGAGAGGTGGATAATATTAATACAATCAAAGGGATAAGGGTGCCTAAGGGCTCGCAGTGCTCGCCCCTACAACCGTACTTTTGCTCGCCCCTACAACTGTACTTTTGCTCGCCCCTACAGTTGTACTTTTCATAATTCAAATATATAATAATTATTAAAAAAATAGTCATATAATGTGGATAGCCTGTACCATTTAAAATCATTTCCCATTGTAATAATGAAAACGATATTAGGCTAATAGATATTATAGTAATAAATTTTATAATAAAATTATTAATTTGTTTTGAAACATAATCACATATTAATAAATTAAAAAATGATAAAAAAAGAATCCCTACTATTTTATCAAAAAACACAGAGTATTTAAAAAAAACAACATTTACAATTCTCATTAAATATGTTATAGGAACTCTTGTTATAAATTCAAAACTAAACAGATACTTAAAATCATAAATATTATTTAAATAATTATTAACTATCCTTATATAATCAGACAAAATCAAATCAATGCTTGAATTGAATATATAATTCATTAAAAAAACAAATCCAAACATTGTGACTAATATAATAAATATTTTAACTGCTTTTTCAAGTATTTTACTTTTCATTTTTATATTATAACACATTTTCACTTTATTTAAAATATTTCTTTAAGTCTAAATTATGCTTATTTATTCCTTTTATTTTACTAATTTTCTCTAATCACACAATTTATCATTATTATTTCTTAATAATAATTTTTACATTTTAATAAAATTACAATGCAACTATATATTATTATTCTCTATACTATAAAAAATATATTTTAAAAATATCAAAATATTTATATTTAAATAAAAAAATAGTATATAAATTATTACATACTATTTTTTATTTATTTTTTATAAATCTATTTTAGTGTTTTTGATATGCACAATGCACAAGCAGAATCACCTGTTATATTAACCACTGTCCTACCCATATCAAATATTCTATCTACACCATACACTAATGCAATTCCTTCAACAGGTAAACCTACTGATTGCAAAACCATAGCAAGCATTACAACTCCTGCTCCAGGAACCCCAGCAGTACCTATTGATGCTATTGTTGCTGTTAATACTACTGTCACCATCTGACCTAATGTAAGATTTATACCATAACATGCTGCTATGAAAACTGTACACACTCCTTGATAAATAGCAGTTCCGTCCATATTTATAGTAGCACCAAGCGGTAATACAAATGAAGCGACTTCTTTTTTAGCTCCCATTTTTTCTGTGCACTCAAGATTTACTGGTAAAGTTCCTACACTACTTGCACTTGAAAATGCTAATGTCATAGCTGGAAATATGCCTTTAAAAAAGTCCATAGGCTTAATTTTTCCAATTCCCATAACCATTGTTGAATATACAATTATCATATGTAAAAAATAACATATATATGCTACCAATATTACCATCCCTAAAGAGCTTATAACTTTTGGACCATTTTCTGCAACTACTGGTGCTATCAAACAAAATACTCCTATAGGTGACAAATTAATGATTAATTCCATAATTTGAACAAAGACACTATTCAATGATATTATAAGACTTTTTGCTTCAGAAGCCTTATCACCCGCTATTATAATTCCAAATCCTACAAATATACTTATAACTATTATTTGTATCATGTTGGCATTTGCAAGTGGAGCCACTATGTTAGATGGGAAAAAATCTACTATTACTTGCATGAAGTGTTTTCCCTCATTTGGAGAATATGTTAAACCTGAAGGATCTAACATAGGAAACACATTTATGCTGTTAAATAAATTTGCTACAAATAAACCGATAATTATAGCAAAACCTGTTGTTACTAAATAAAATATTATAGTTTTAAGACCCATATGCATGACTTTTTTCAAATCACTCATGCTAACAATTCCTTCAATCATAGAAAATAAAACTATCGGAACAACTATAAATTTAATTAAATTTAAAAATATCGTTCCTATTGGTTGAATATAAGTTTTTAAAAAACTAACCCCCATACCATGCATACACATAAGTCCCAATAAAACTCCTAAAAAAAGCCCAATGAGTATTTTTATTGGTAGTGAAAACCCTTTTTTCATACTATATCCTCCAATTCATTATATTAAATTTATAATACTAAACAAACTATTTTATATTTTATCACTTATGTTAATTTATTTCAACATTTTATAGAATAATTTTACTAATCCATCTCAATAGCACCTGTATATAGTTTATAATATACAGATTTTAATTTCATAAGTTCATTGTGATTTCCTCTTTCTATTATTTTGCCATCATCTACAACTAATATCATATTACTATTTTTTATTGTAGATAATCTATGTGCTATCACAAATACTGTCCTATCTCTCATAATCTTATCCATTCCATCTTGCACTAACTTTTCTGTCCTCGCATCTATGTTTGAAGTTGCTTCGTCTAATATCAAAAAAGGAGGGTCTGCAACATATGCTCTCGCAATAGCGAGTAACTGTTTTTGACCTTGAGACAAATCTCCAGAGTCTTCACTTATAATTGTATCATATCCATTTTCAAGCTGTTCAATAAAAGAATTCGCACAAGTTTCTTTTGCGGCATTTATACAATCTTCATCTGTCGCATTGATATTTCCATATCTTATGTTTTCCATTATTGTCCCACTAAACAAATGGACATCCTGAAGAACAAGTGCTATATTTTTTCTAAGAGCAGATTTTTTTATATTATTTATATTTATACCATCGTATGTAATAACTCCACTATCAATATTATAAAACCTATTTATTAAATTAGTTATAGTTGTTTTACCTGCTCCTGTTTTTCCAACAATTGCTATTTTTTGTCCAGGCATTGCAGATATGTTGATATCTTTCAGTATTTTTTTTACTCCATCATACGAAAAACTTACATCTTCAAGTTTTATACATGCATTAATTTTAATTTTTTCTTTATCGTAAATCCAATATCCGTCTTTTTCATAAACCTCACCACTGTCTTCTTCTTTTTTTTCTTCAAACAGATCAAATACCCTTTTTGCACCAGATAAGCTTTGGACTATGTATGGCACTTGACTTGAAACATTTCCCACTTCTCTCGTTATGTTTTTGGTAAATGTTAAAAAGCTAACAATAGTTCCAAGTGTAAAGTATCCCGTTCCAAAAAAATAAAAATTAGTCATATTGTTGATTGCCATAAATCCACCAATGAGTGCTATCAAAATATACATTATATTTCCAAAACCATTGTTAAGGGGCATAATCACTATTGCCATCATATCAGCAAGTTTTGTATTATCTCTCCAATATAAATTCTTTTTGTCAAACCTTTTAATATTTCTATCTTCATAACAAAATAATTTTACTTCTTTTGCTCCCTTTACCATTTCTTCCACATAGGCATCTAAATCTGCTATAGATTCTTGTGCCTTAATATTTGCTGACAGAGACACTTTCCCCAGTTTTTTTGTTATTAAAAACATTATGAGTATTACAACTACTGCAATTAGAGTTAAATTTATACTCAGCATCATCATACTCACAAATAAAATTAAAACTGTAAATATTGCAGCAAAACTTTGAGGTATGGCATTTGTCAAACTTTGTCTCATAGTATCAAGGTCTGCAGTGAAATGTGACATAATATTACCTGTTTCATTTTTATCAAAATATGAAATAGGCAATTTTTCCATACTTTCAAACATTTCTTCCCTTATGTCTCTCATTACATTTTGACCTATGTAAACCATAACTATAGAATATAAAAAATTACATGCCACACCTACTAGAAGTAAAATACCATAACTTATAATAGATTCATAAAAAGGTTCGTAGTTGATGTGAGATAAGGTACTCATCTCTTTTAGCATTCTCATAATATGATTATCAACTAATATTTTTATGTATAACCCTGTATATGTTTGTATAACCATTGAAATAATAAAAACTATGCTTATTGCCACTAATCTAAAACGATACTTCCATAAATATCTTAACATCTTAAAGAATGTGGCAAAGTCAACTTTGTCAGAAACCATATAATTGTATCTTTTACCTATTCTATTGTTTTTATTCACTGCTCTCATGATTTATTTGTAATGCACATATCTCCTTATATATTTCACAATCTTTTAGTAAACTCTCATGACATCCAACTCCCACTAAACTCCCTCTATCTAAAACTAAAATTTTATCACAATCTATTATTGAAGATATTTTTTGAGAGATGATTATTCTTGTTGTTCCTTTTAGATACTCTTTCATTGCCGTCCTAATCTTCTTATCTGTCGCATTATCTACACTCGCAGTTGCATCGTCAAATATTAAAATCTTAGGTTTTTTTATTATAGCTCTTGCTATACAGAGTCTTTGCCTTTGACCACCAGAGAAATTTACTCCACCTTGCTCCACTACAGTATTTATGCCATTTTCTTTTTCTTCTATAAAATCTTTTGCACAAGCAATTTCCAATGCTTTAAATATTTCCAAGTCACTCACATCTTCTTTTCCAAAACACAAATTACTTTTTACTGTTCCAGAAAATAAAACATTTTTTTGCATTACCATACCAATATTTTTTCTTAAAGTTTCTATATCATAATCTCTTACATCTACATCTCCAACACACACACTTCCAAAAGTCGTATCATAGAGCCGTGGAATTAAATTTACCAATGACGACTTGCCACTCCCAGTTCCTCCTATTATACCTACACACTCACCTTCTTCAATTTTTAAATTTATATTCTTTAATACTTCTTTCTGTGCTTTGTGCTTATACTTAAATGAAACATCTTTAAACTCTATGTTATAATTTTTTAATTCCATTATTGCATTATCTTTATTTTTAATATTTGGCTCTTCATCTAATACTTCAAAAATTCTATTCATTGATGATACAGATATTAATATTCCTACAGATAAAAAAGCAAGAATTAAAAGACTCGCAAACATTTGTGTGCTATAAGTAATCAAACTCATAAGCTCTCCCGTAGTAAGTCCATTTGCTATG
>CAMJKC010000044.1 GCA_946406305.1 uncultured Lachnospiraceae bacterium | reverse complement strand
AAATTAATAGAAGAAAATAGTACTCATGCACAAAATCAAGATGAGTACAATAAGAAATATAGAGATTTGGCGGACAAATCCACTAAAATTCAAGAGAAATTAGATAAAATTACTGCCATCCTTAAGGATAAAGGTGACAGGGCAAAAGTGCTTGAAACCTACATAAACGACCTGAAAGCAAGTAAAAATAAGTTAACTGAGTTCGACGAGGGCTTGTTCTATGCACTGGTAGACAAGATAGTAGTTAAAAAAGATAAGATAACAGTTGTTTGGAAAGATGGGACTGAAAATTAAAAGGTCTCATTTTTTTGTTGGAAATTTAAAGATTTTTTTTAAATTTAATGTGCAAAAATCATCTATTTATTGTATAATTATAACTGCGAGAAATAATTCATATTTTTTATTGGAGATATTTTTGATTCCCCAATGTTTCACACTTGGTAAAAATGTGAGCTTTTATTTATACATTGGGGTATGAATTCTTGTCTCGCAGCAAGGGAGCTCACTATTTTCGGTCGTAGCTCTCGGGTTGCGACTTTTTATAATCGGAGGGGCATTATGAAAAAGAGTTATAAAAGAATATTATCTATGTTACTATGTGCAACTATGGTGTTAAATTTAACATTTGTAAATTTTGGAGAGGATAATAATGTTCGTGAATCTCAATCCATGATTGAGAAACAATTGATTGAAGATTTAGGTGAGGAAAAAGCTGAAGAAATAATAAATAATAATGAAGTCATTGATATTGATGAATCAGAAGTTGATTCTGAAAATAACGATGACTTTTTTAATGAAGAAACAGAGGAAGAAAAAGAAGAAAAACAAGAATCAGAAGATGAAGAATTTGAATTAGAAGAGGATGATGAAACAGATAAAGAACAAGAAATAGAAAGTAATGAGATAGAAGAAAGTGAATCAATAGATGAAGAAAGCAATTCTGATTTGGACGAAGAATTGATAGGTGATGAAGAGACTGAAAGAGTAATAGCAAGTGAAGAAGCTAGCAAAAACATAGACAATAATGAAAATGAACAAGATATAGAGGATATATGTACTATTTCAGAGATAAGTATTGATAGTATTGAAGACTGCTTATTAACTGAAAATAACATATTAATGAATCCAGTTAAAAATAATCTTTTTGGAGGTTTTTTTGATGCTTACGAATGTTATTGGTATATAGATGATGACACTATTCATTTTGCTAATTCTGAAACCGATGGGTATTTAGATGCAGATGATGAATTAAAAGGTAATTTTTCTGCTATAGGAAGTTATATAACAGAGCCATCAATTGATTTAAGAGAAAATATTTATACTGCAGTTTTTGAAGAAAATATTAAAACAATGATTTGCAGTAGTTGGTTTAAAGGATATACAAATTTAACGGAGATAATAGGTATAGATAAATTAAATACAACATCATGCACAACAATGCAAATGATGTTTCATGGATGTGAAAATCTTAAAACATTAGACCTCAGTACCTTTGAAACAAGTTCTTGCACAAATATGGATATGATGTTTTATGATTGCAATAATTTGGAATCTATAAATTTATCAAGTTTTAACACCGAAAATGTTACAACAATGTCATGTATGTTTTATGGTTGTTATAGAATAGAAGAACTTGATTTGTCTAAATTTGATACTTCTAATGTTACTACTATGAGTGAAATGTTTTCAAAATGCAATTCACTAAAAACTTTAGATATGACTAATTTTAATACTAGCAATGTAACAACAATGATTGAAATGTTTTATGGATGCTCGAGTTTAGAAGAAATTGATGTAAGTATGTTTGATACAAGTAATGTTCAATATATGGATAGAATTTTTCATGGTTGTTCTAGTTTGAAATTGTTAGATATTAGTAATTTTAATACAAGTAAAGTTGAGGTATGGGGTGCAACAACATTGAGCGGTTATTTTAGCAATTGTTCTAATTTAGAGTCAATAGAATTTGGAAATTTTAGTACAAAAAAAATAGATAATTTTAGCAATATGTTTTATGGTTGCGAAAAATTACAATCATTAGATTTAAGTAATTTTGATACAGGTGAAGTTACTAATATGTCTAGAATGTTTTACGGATGTTCCAGCCTTAAAACATTAGATTTAAGTAATTTTAATACTTCAAAAGTTACTAGCTTAAGTTATATGTTTGAAAATTGTAGCAATTTAAGAAAAATTTTAGTATTGAAAAGTTTTGATATTAGTTTGGTAAAGGCTATTACTAGAGTATTTAAAGGATGCGATAATTTAATAGGTGGAAACGGTACATTATATAATTCAAGTAATGTTGGAAAGGAATATGCAATTATTGATGGTGAAAATGGAAATCATGGATATTTTACCAATAAGCTTGATGATAATAAGTCTATTATTATTTATCATTTATATGATGGTTCATTTGTTGATGGATATATTGCTTCGACATCAGTAACTAAAGGTAATAGTATAATATTACCAACGGCTGATAATATTATATTAAATGATTTTAAACTTGTGGGTTGGTATGATAATGATAAACTCGAGGGAAAGCCTATATCAAAAATTCAATGTTGTGAGGAAGATATTTATAATTTTTATGCAAAATATGAAGTAAGCAACAAAGGAATGATAGGTAAATGGTATATTACTAGTACAGGTCAATTTTATATGGTGAAACCATCATATGCTATTCCAAGTAGTGCATCACAGCATGGGAATTTATATGCAAATTATGGCGATGAGCCGTTGCCTTGGGAAACATATAAAAATCAAATAAAATATGTATATTGTCACAACAAAACTATAGCAATCTCTTCAAGCGAATTAAATAGTGTAAGTGAAATTAATATGAGCCATTGGTTTGACGGTTGTATAAATTTGCAAAGCATTAATATCTCTTATTTAGGCATAAATGTTAAAAATATATCAATAAATATGAGTTATTTATGTAATGGATGTAGCAAGTTATCTGGCAGTATTTCTTTACCAAAGCATCCTAAAATTGTAAATATGGATTATGCTTTTTGTGGTTGCATAAAACTTAGGAGTATAGCACATAGCACAAGCGATGGTTTGCATTTTGTTTTCACTGGAAATAAAGGATTAAATCATACATTCGATAGTTGTGCTAGTTTGGAATTTTGTAAATTTTTTAATTATGACGTAACAAATTATACAGGAAGTATTGATTTAAGTGGATGCACAAATCTATATTATATTAGAGCATCTGCGGAAGTAATAAATAAATTAAAAGAGAGCAACGCTATTGGTGAATGGTGGAATTTCGATACTGGAATAAAAACTAATATATCTAAAATTGATAATAATTCTATTAAACTTTTCAGATATTACGAGCCAGGTGTAAATGCAATTTATCATTATATATCAAGTGATGGAACTTTACATGCTCAGACTACTAAGCCAACTGCCAAAGAATATGTTGAAGGTCATTATATGTTAAATGATGGAACTCAACATGGCAGTAAAATAACGTCATATAGTGGCATTTCACATGTAATTTTTGATTGTAAAATCAATTTGTATTCTGCAAGTTATTTATTTGATGGAATGAGCGATTTAACAGTTATTGAAAATCTGGATTATTTAGATACATCGAATTCTACAGACATGTCATATATGTTTGAATATTGTTCATCTCTTACGGAATTAGATTTAAGTAGTTTTGATGTTTCAAATGTAACAAGTATGATATATATGTTTGAGGGATGTACATCATTAAGAACAATATATGCTTCTTATTCATGGGCTAATGATAATATAAATGATTATACTATATTTGGAGACTGTAAGTTACTAGTTGGTAGCAAAGGAACTTCTTTACAATCAATAATAGATTTAGGCAATTATGATTCAGAACATGGTAAATATGCTCGTATAGATGGTGATAATGGCAAAGCAGGATATTTTACTTATAAAGCAAAAGATGATGTAATGAAAGTAAAAATTACATATTATTTAAATGAAGGTTCTTTTATTTCAGGTTTTACAGCTATAACTTCAGTTATCCAAGGCAAGAGTTTGGTTCTGCCAACGAAAGATAAAGTAAAGTACGATGGTTACAAATTTGCAGGTTGGTATGATAATGATAAATTTAATGACGAGCCTATAACAAAAATTGATAGTTGTATAAAAGATACATATAGTTTTTATGCAAAATGGGAAATGTTGGATTCTGATGAAGATGGTTTATATGATGCATGGGAAATATATGGTGTTGTATATATACCAGAATCAAATGAATATCGTATAGCATCAAAAAATGATTATAATGATGTAAATTTTGTAGATTTACCAGCGATGGGTGCTGATCCATATAAAAAAGATATTTTTGTTGAAATTGATTATATGGCAAACGATGAAAAAAGTTGTAAACCAAGCAGTAGTGCATTAAAGATTGTATATGAACAGTTTAACAAATCAAGGTATAAAATTAATGGAATTGAAAAAGGGATTAATTTACATATAGATTGTGGTAATAATTCAATCGATTATGTAACTGGCAAAAAATGGGGCAAGATGTCTGGTTCTAATGAAATAGAATACAAGAATAATTTAATTTTAGGTGAAAATTTGGAAAATTGGGTAGAGATTGTTAACAAAAACTTTGAAATAAATAGAAGTGGAATTTTTAGACATTGTATGTTTATTGAGCATTATGATAACTGCAATTCATCAGGGATTGCTATGGATATTCCATCACAATGTTTTATTTGTGCTTTGATGTATGGACAAAATAAATATACAGTTGCAGGCACTTTTATGCATGAATTAGGTCATACTTTAGGATTAACCCATGGTGGACACGATGATGACCATATGAGATATAAACCAAATCACTTAAGTATAATGAATTATACATATCAATTTAACGGCTTGTATGACTCTAAAGATATTAATTATTCTGAATATGAGTTACCAAGTATTGATATGAAACATATTAATGAAAATAATGGAATTGACCCAAATTCTATAATTGATAATAAAATCAAAGGATTTATATATTCTATTTTTGAGGATGAAGAATTAGGTAGGGATAATGGTAATTATAAGCAAATTGTTTATAAAGGTAATCCATCTGGAAAGAAAATTGATTTTAATAAAAATGGAAAATATGAAACAGATTATAATTATGTGATAAATGCAGAAGAATATTTTTATAATTCAAATATTCTTGGAAATGTAAATAATGAATGGGATATGATAAATATTAAGGGGAATTTTATCGATGGGAAAGGTGTAGATATAAACAATGAATATAAACGTCATGATGAATATGAATGTATAACTGAGGAAGAAGCTATTGCAAATAATTGGGAAAACAATAATAATTGTTCAATAGAACAGATTTATATTGATGGCGATATAAATGAAAAAAGTGATAACAATATAGTAGTCGTAGTTGGGAATTGGTGTCATTTTGAATCTAAACCAACATTACAGGTAGAATCGGAAATGTTGAATAATACATATAATAAAACAATTACAGTTCCAGCAAATATTGGAAGTGAACAAAAAACAACAGAGATTAAAATACCATTAAAAAATAATTTAAAAGAAGGTACTTATGAAGTAAAAGTAATTTTAAATAAAGGAACTGATTACGAAGTTCAAATAGAGCAAAGTTATGTAATTACAGGGAAAGAAAAAAATAGTGAAAATAAAGTGGATAAAAATGGTAATAGTTATAGTGGTGGTGGCAGTTCTGGTGGCGGTGGAGGAGGCACTGCTATGACAAAAACAACATTTGCTGTTTCACCTCAAAAAGCAAATGCAAAAACTATAAAAAGCAGAACCATTGATATAAATTTAAATTCGCAAAATATTGATTGGAAGCAAAATATAGATGGTACTTGGCAACTTTTAATTGATAAAAATAATCCATCATTAATTGCGAGTAATGGTTTTTATAATGTAATGTATACTGATTATTTAACTATGATGCCTTACTATAGAGTTTATTGTTTCGATAATGAAGGCAAAATGTGTAATACTTGGTGCAAAGATGAACTTGGGAATTATTATTTATTTGAATGGGCAAAAACATCTGAAGAAGGGAAAATGATAACAGGCTGGAAGCAAGTAAATGATAAATGGTATTATTTTAATATTGATGGAAAGTTATCAGTTAATACTGTAACTCCTGATGGATATATGGTAAATGCAGAAGGAGAATGGATTGAATTGTATTAGTGAATAATGTGAAACGATTAAAAAGTTCAAAGGTGCAAGGTGCAAAAACACTGCACCTTTTGAAACGATTAAACGACTAAAGACGGCATCACAGCCGTCTTTTTTAATGCTTAGAATGAGTAAAAATGCTAAAATGCTTTATATTTGCGGGATTTCTCTTGTATCAATATCGTTGTTATAGTGAATTTATACCCTTATAGATATTTCCCAAGTAATAATGAATGTTATATCGACGAGATAACTATATATATGAGCAAGGTATATAAGAGAGAATTGCTACATTAATAGGGGGGAGACAAAGAGAGTTATAGAATTGATTGGTGTTTTGTAATTCAAACTATATATTGCCACAAAAGTCATAAACTTGACAAATTGGGTAATGGAATCTATAATATATAGTGTGACAGATAAGAGGTTTGTATGGAGTTTCAAAGAGATTATTATATAAAAAAATTAATAGATAGGAAGAACAATGGTTTTATTAAAGTGATTACTGGCATAAGAAGATGTGGTAAATCATATTTGCTTTTTAATTTGTTTAAAAAGCATTTGATTGAAAGTGGAGTAAAGAGTAAACAAATAATTGAACTATCACTTGATGATGACAAAAATGAAGAGTTGCTTGATAGAAAAAAATTAGGAGAGTATATAAGGAATAAAATAACTAACGATAAAATGTATTATTTATTGATTGATGAAATTCAATTTGTAGAAGGATTTGAAAAAGTTCTTAATGGTTTGACAAAAATAGAAAACATTGATGTGTATGTGGCAGGTAGCAACTCTAAATTTTTATCAACAGACATTCTAACGGAGTTTAGGGGAAGAGGTGATGAAGTTAGAGTATACCCATTATCTTTTAAAGAAATAAGGAATGGATTTCAAAAATTGTCTAATAGTGAAATTTGGAAAGAAATGTCAACATTTGGTTCATTACCTCAGATATTAAACCAACCTACTGATGATCAAAAGAAAACATTACTTAATACAATATTGAAAAAAGTTTATATGGATGACATTATTAATAGAAACAATATAAACAAGGCAGAATATTTTGAAAAGACATTAAATATTTTAGCTTCAACAATAGGTTCACTTACTAATCCAAGAAAAATATCAGATACATTTATATCTGAAAAATATGGAGATATATCACACAAAACTGTATCAGATTACATAGAGTATAGTATAAATGCATTTTTGATAGAGAAAGCTGAAAGGTATGATGTGAAGGGTAGAAAATATATATCATCACCATATAAGTATTATTTTACAGATATAGGTATAAGAAACGCAAAACTAAACTTTAGGCAGTATGAACCCACACATATTATGGAAAACATTATCTACAATGAACTTCTTAAAATGGGTTATAATGTTGATGTTGGTGTTGTAATAATTGATGAAAAAACAAAAAAGGGAATAGAAAGAAAGAGAACAGAAGTAGATTTTGTGATTAATGATAATGAAGAAAGATACTATATCCAAGTGGCTTATTCATTATCTGAACAGAATAAAATTAATCAAGAGTTAAAATCTCTTAAGCATATAAAAGATAATTTCAAAAAAGTGGTAATTACATTTGACGATATAAAATCATATACTACAGATGATGGGATTAGGGTAGTGAATATATATGATTTTTTGTTAATAGATTCTATAAAGAAAATATAGAAATTTGGATGACAAATCCATTAAAATTCAAGAGAAGTTAGAAAAGATAATCGCCACTACTGTTAAAGATAAAGATGATAAATGAAAATTGATGAGATAAAAGAATAATATAGTTTAATATAGCTAGATATGTGGGAGTTGATAGTTAGATAAATTACCCCAACTACTTCTAAATTAAAAGTTGAGATTAAGACAGATGTAGAAAAAATTATGAAATTGATTGAAGAAGGGAAAGAGCTGGAAGACAAGGTTATGGAAGTGTTGAAAAATGAACTGGAGTGACAACAATACACACAAAAAGCTCAACATATACGGACACGATTAGTTGACATGTTGAAAACCATATGTTAAAATATAGAAAAATAGGTTTGTAAAAAGGAGAAATTTATGGGTTATTGCTCAGTTAGAGATTTAAGAAATGCAAAAAAAGAAGTATGGGATAATTTAGAAAAAGAAGGCGAGTTAATAGTATTAAATAATGGAAAGCCAAGAGCACTTATTTTTGATGTGAATAATGAAAATATAGATATGATGATTAAGGCTGTAAGACAAGCAAAGGCAATGATAAGTTTTAATCAAATGCGAGAAAAAGCACAAAATAGTGGGTTTATGAGTGATGAAGAAATAAATGCAGAAATAAATGAGGCGAGAAAGGCTATGTAGATATGAATGTAGTTATTGATACAAATGTTTTGGTGTCAGCACTATGGAGTAAGAATGGAACTTGTGCGAAAGTATTATATAAAATATTAAATTATGAATTAACAGTTGTTTATGACCAAAGAATTTTACATGAGTATAAAGTTGTTTTAGAAAGAACAAAATTTGGATTTACAAAGGATGAAGTAAAGGCAATTATTGATTTTATAAAGAATGAAGGCTTGTGTATAGTTGCAAAACCACTTGATATAGAGTTTGTAGATGAATCAGATAAAAAGTTTTATGAAGTTGCAAAAACTATGAATTGTAAATTAATAACAGGGAATAGAAAACATTTTCCTAACGAAGAGAATATATTGTCGCAAGGGGAGTTTATTTAGTGAAAAATGAAACATTAAAAGATTATATAAATACTTATCCAGAAGAATATTTTGATTTATTCGGGTCGGAAAGAGATATTGATATGGAAGAGATAAAAGATATTAATTTAAATCTTGATGGAACGATTGAATTATAATAATGTTATTATGAAAGAATATGTTAAACATCATTATGTACCTAAATTTTATTTAAAAAATTTCACCAATAATAATGTTTTTAGTTTTTTTAATGTTGAAACCATGGAATATAAAGAAAAAATAAACTATGAGTCACAATGTTTTATTAAGAACTTCTATGGTAACGATGCAGAACTTGAAAAAGTTATTGCTTTAAAGGAAACAAAGTGGTCAGTGGTAGTTAATAAATTAATAAATTTAGAACCTATTAACAGCAGCGACAAAGAATTACTTAAAGAATTTGCAGTTTATCAATATGTAAGAACGAATGCCTTTAGAAAAGCAATGAATATTAGAGAAAAGATAATCTTGGATCAATATTTAATTAATAATGGTGTATCTAATGATGATGAAAAGGCATTTTTTTATTATTTATTTAATAAATTTAAAGTAGATAATGAAAGGGATCCATATAATGAAAAGGTGAATATATCTATTATAGACAAATTTGATTTGTTAAAAGAATTAAGTAATAAGGATATATTAATTAAAAGATATGATACAAAATCTCAATTAATAACTTCAGATGTGCCAGTAATTATGTATAATCCTGCTAATAACTCAGATATTGGACTAAATGGTAAGAAGTCAATTATTATTTTGCCATTATCTAGAAATATGTGTATGTATATATTAAATAAAAACATATATTCTAGAAACAAAGACAAGGAGTATATTTATTCGCAAAGTGAAAATGATGTTTGCAGAATTAATTTATTTGAATGTTGTGTTGCTGAAAAATTTATTTATGGAACAAATCGTGATCTAACAGAAATCTTTAAAAATAATGTAAAAAAAAGAAATGAATATAAATCTCAAACAATTTGTGATAAGTCAAATAGAGAAACAAAGGTATTTTTAAACTACCTAAATGATGATTATTGCTTTGGTTTATAATTACAGTAAGTCAACTATGTGCTGTGGGGTGGATAACGAGTATTCTGTTATTTCTATATTATCTAATGCTATTTGTTGTACTCTTTCTCTGCCGAAGCTACCAAACATTGAAGTAATGGCTACATTTCTAATCTTTCTAGAACATAATAGATAGTAAACAAATAGTTGATTATTATACAAATCTGATAAAAAGTAATCCAAAATATTATGTAGAAGATAACCACACGCCGATTGTAAGTAAAGAAGTAATTGAAATGGTTCAGCAAGAAATAAAGAAAAGAATTAAAGGTGGCAGAAGATATAGTGGAGTTGGGATATTTGGTAGTAAAATTAAGTGTATGGAGTGTGGTAGTTGGTACGGAGCAAAAGTATGGCACTCAACTGATAAATATAAAAAGATAGTTTATAGATGTAACTATAAATATGAAGACAAGAAAGTATGCGAAACCCCAAATCTAACCGAAGAAGAAATTAAGGAAATAGCAGTTATTGAAATTAATAAGGTTCTTAGGAATAAAAAAGAGATTATTGAAACAATAGAAAATGTCATATCAAAGATTGGGGATATATCAAATCCAAATAAAAAAGAAAACCAAATACGAGCAGGAACTAAAAGTTATAACTGAACTCACGGAAGAACATATAAACAAAAACAAAACTACACTTCAAAATCAAAAAGAATACAATGATAAATATGATGAACTTGTCCGACAATATGATGAAACAAAAAGCAAATACGATTTATTAGTTGAAGAGATAAGTGTAGATTTGGCAAGAAGAAAATCGCTTGAAAAGTATG
>CAMJKC010000043.1 GCA_946406305.1 uncultured Lachnospiraceae bacterium | reverse complement strand
CACCTTTTCCCACATTACCATATCCATATATTCCTATTCTCATAATTTTCCTCCTTACCCTTTTATTAAATCATCCATATCATATAAGCCTGCTTTTTTATTTTCCATAAACTTTGCTGCGGATATTGCTCCTTCCGCAAAAACGGCTCTATCATGTGCTTCATGCTTTAAAGTTATAGTTTGATTATTTGTAGATACAAGAACTTCATGAATACCAACTACATTTCCCATCCTTATAGCATTTATACCTATGTCATCTTTCTCTCTCTTTTTTTGTCCACTTCTCCCCATCACAAAATTTGAATTAGGTCTCACTTCTTTTATGCCATTTGCTATGGCAAGTGCTGTGCCAGATGGTGCATCAATTTTTCTATTGTGATGAGTTTCAACTATTTCTATATCTGCATCTTTCATAGTCAGTGCTACTTTTTTTGCTAAATCTATAAGAAGGTTTATGCCGAGCGAATAATTTGCCGAAAAAAATATAGGTATTTTCTTACTTGCTTCTTTTATCATTTCAATTTCTTCTTCTGTTTGCCCAGTAGTCGCAATTACTAATATTTTATTTTTACTCACACCATAGTCCACTAATTCTTTTGTCATTGAATGATGTGAAAAATCAATCACTACATCTATGTCTTCTTTTACAGCATCAAAACTACCATAACAAACTACTTTGTCGTCATATAATTTATCTACCTTTTTATACTTATCAACTCCTGCTACTAAACACAAGTCCTTATCATCCATTATCATATCAGATAATATCTTTCCCATGTGTCCCATTATTCCACTTACCAAAATTTTCATTTTTCTATCCCCTTTATTTAAATAAGGGCTCGCAATGCTCGCCCCTACAGTCATGTGCTCGCCTCTACTGTTACTTACTCTCCCCTACTCCATCTTTTTCAATAGGGCTCGCAATGCTCGCCCCTACTGTCATGTGCTCGCCCCCACAACAAATTCATCGGTTTCTATAATAATCTACTCATCACCACAATAGCATATAAGCCCATATAACCTTGAAAATATTTGCTACTCTTCAAAACAGCATTTCAAGGGTTCTCAGAAAATCTTATATGCAAATTGATTTTTTGTGTGCAATTTGGCAATTGTTTGAGTGCTGTTTTAATATAAATAAAACTGCACGAGTTTTGACAAATTGCATCACGGTTTAAAAATCAATTTGTATATTTAGATTTTCAAGGTTCATTGAACAGATGTTTTAAGAGTAGCAAATTATTTTCGGTGTAAGGTATTTGTAAATTGCAATTTTTTGATTAGTTAAGTAAATATTTTATAGAGATGGGCTCGCAATGCTCGCCCCTACGAGCTCTACTTATATTAAATTTTGTTTTTTCATAAGGAGAAACATTTGTTCTTCTTTTTGCTTATCCATAGGAACAAGTGGAAGCCTTAGATAATTTTCACAGAACCCCATTTTTGCCATTGCAGATTTCACAGGAATAGGGTTCACTTCTGAAAACAATGCTCTTATAAGTGGCAAATACTCTAATTGCATTTTTTTACTTCCCTCTATATCTCCAGCAAAAAATTTATCACACATAAGAACTGTCTCTTTTGGCATAATGTTTGACAATACAGATATAACTCCAATCCCTCCCATAGCCAAAAATGGAACTATCTCATCATCATTTCCTGAATACACATTTAGGTTATCATTAACGGCATAGAACATATCCATTATTTTACTCAAATTACTATTTGCTTCTTTTATCCCATTTATGTTTTCTATCTCAGCTAATTTTTTATATGTCTCTGGCTCTATATTTATCCCAGTCCTTGATGGAACATTATACACAATGATTGGTAAATTTACAGAATCTGATATTTTTTTATACATCTCTACCAAACCATTTTGTGTAGTTTTATTGTAATATGGTGTTATGACAAGTAGTCCATCAACACCTATGTCACAAGCATACTTTGACAATGATATAGCATAATTAGTATCATTTGACCCTGTCCCTGCTATCATAGGAACTCTTTTATTAATTCTTTCTACTGAAAATTTTAATAACTCTTTATGCTCGCTATCATTTAAAGTTGAGCCCTCTCCTGTGGTCCCAGCTATTATAAGTGCATTTATGCCATTTTCAATTTGCCAATCTATTAATTTACCGAGTTTTTCATAGTCAATGCCTTTTTCATTTGTAGGTGTTATGAGTGCTGTTCCTACACCTTTCCACAATATATTTTTACTCATAAAATCTCCTTTCAAATATGTTTTTTATTTAGTATTAACTATTATATTTGAAACATACATCCCTTCTTCATTCACATAATAGCCATCAGGAGTAGTAGTATTTCTCTTCATAACTCCATTTGCATCAAAATAATACCATTTGCCACTACCTATCTCTTTCCATTGGTTTCTCACCATCTTACCTATATTTACTAAATCATTTTGCTCAAAATAATATCTATTACCATCGGCATAATCAACAAAGCCCTTAGCTAATTGTCCATTTTCATCAAATAAATATACATCTGGAATTTTATCTTTATTTCTTAAAGCACTACTTGTATCAATATAAAGTGTATTTTTTATATCCAAAACTTTTCCATTCTTTCCAACTACTTGAAGGCTCCAATTATTTTTTACTACATCATAATTCCAAACCATAATATCATTTGCAAGAGATGATCTAACATCTAATTTTTTCTCTACTTTTACAATATCTTGTTTTTTAGTTCTATATAAATTATCTATGCTCACTGGTGCAATTATATTCGTTCCTTCTCTTCCACCTCCCCCTGTAATACTTCCGCCACTACTTCCTCTATAATATGTATTAGTTGCTTTTTTTGTAGTTTCATTAGGTGTTACTTTATCAGGCGTTGTCTCCTCAGGTGTCGTTTCTTCAGGCTTTGTCTCTTCAGGTGTTGTTTCTTCAGGCTTTGTCTCCTCAGGTTTTGTCTCTTCAGGTGTCGTTTCCTCAGGCTTTGTCTCTTCAGGTGTCGTTTCCTCAGGCTTTGTCTCTTCAGGGGTCGTCTCCTCAGGTGTTGTTTCCTCAGGCTTTGTTTCCTCAGGTGTAGTCTCTTCAGGTGTTGTCTCCTCAGGGGTCGTTTCCTCAGGCTTTGTCTCCTCAGGGGTCGTTTCCTCAGGCTTTGTCTCTTCAGGCTTTGTCTCCTCAGGTGTTGTCTCTTCAGGTGTCGTTTCCTCAGGTGTAGTCTCTTCAGGTGTTGTCTCCTCAGGCTTTGTTTCTTCAGGCGTTGTCTCTTCAGGCGTCGTTTCCTCAGGGGTTGTTTCTTCTTCCTTTCCATATATGGCATAATATGTCACAGCAGTTTTTGATTTGAATATAGTATCACTATTTATATTTGGCTCTGTTGCATCTTTGTCAGTGCTAAAGCCCAAAAATTCTCTCTTCCCATAAGTAGGATTTATAACTTCTTCATTTAATATTTTATTCCCATATAATCTTTTTAATTTTAAAGATTCATTATCGCCAAATGTACCACCATTAGCATCAAAAGTCACATCTATATTATTACTCGTAATCATTTTTATTCTAAAATTACCCTGTTCATACTTAGTAAATTGATTGTTATGTGTGCGATACAAATAACTTTCTCCAGCACCTGTAACATATTTTACATTACTTGAAATAATATAATTAACTCGCTCTCCATTTTTTGTTGTATATATTGGATCAATATATGCACTATAACTATTTCCTGGACAATTAAGATAATTTATAAAACAAACATATCGTGTATTGGCTTCACCTATTATAGGATTTGGTAACTCAATAAAGTTTAAACCTTTATGTAATGTTATAGGCATATCTACAAGATAATCACCAACTTTTTCTACTCTTGTATTACCAGATTTAAATATTTGTAATCTCGGTTTCTGGCTATCATCTTCAATATTAACATCATCATTTGAAACAAAGCTTACAGCTTTTATTACTTCTTGGTCTTTATTCAAATTAAACACCACACAAGGTGAACTAGAATATTCATTACCATTAGTAAGTGAATATTTTAACGGTTGAGCAAGAGTTGCAGCAGTTCCACCATCATAATAATACATATTGTCATAATATGTATCTGGCAATTCCCACTCAAAAACTTGATACTGCCAACTACTTCCAAAAATTGAATCATAGTATATATATGTCCACATAGGGCCATATGTTGATTGTTTTACTATTAATGCACCATCATTGGTTGGTCCTTTATTTTGTTCTTCGTCACTATCATATATATATCTACTTTTTTCCTCAACAAATTTAGAAGCTGGAAAATTATCATCCCAACCTACTACACTTACAGCATGTCCACCACCATTTTCTGAATCCATATACATGTATACATTGTGCTCTTCACCTTCTTTTCTTCTATATACAGAGCAACCTCCTCCATATACAAAATGCCCCCCAATGACTACAGCACAATTATTATATATTGCTTCTTTTATCCCATTTAAAAATTCTTCTTTACTATCGCAATCAGCATATTCTACACATTTAGCACTTTTTAAAATAACTGCAGGCTTATATTTCGCATACCTTTCTATGCTATCATCTTCCTCATACACCTTATCCGTTTGTTCTGTAATTCCATCCCCTTCTTCTATACCATCATCATCAGAAGCATCTGCCTGATTTAATACTAAATTATTTACTGTATCAAACATTACATCATCTGATAAAACTTTTTCAGTTGGAATCCCTCTAAAAGGCGATAAAAAATTTATCATTTCTATCGCAGATGAACCCAAATTAAAATATCTTTTTCCTTTCTTTGTCGGAACTGCTTTACTTTCCTTCGCATTACCTAAAGGATCGGCAGGGTGATATCTCAAAAAATATGCAAGCCAAGCTTCAGATAAATCAATTTCACCTTCATACTTTCCAGCAGTTCCAAGTGTCACATTTTTAGTCCCAACAACTTGTTTTTTTCTTTGCTCTTGAGGAAAGTTTTTAGTATACTGCAAATTTGGATTATACCCTAATTCTTCAACATATTCAGGGTGATATCTAAGTAAATAACTTTCCGCACTTGCTACAGTTGAAAATGTGTTACATAAACCAGTTTGAAATTGGTCATGAAGGCTTGCAACTACAGACCTCTCGACTCCATTATCTACATATTTTCTCAAATCGTATTTAGATGGAAGTATTTTACCATATCTGACTTCTTTTTTTACTTTTCTATTTGCATTCCCTCCATCTCCACCTCTTACACCTTCTTCATTTATAATTACATTTGAACTACCTTCACTATCTACAATATAAATACCTATGCCACCATTTCCACCACCTATCTCATTTCTGCTACCTCTTTTATATAACTCTTCATCTTCATATAATATTTGTCCATCAAAAAATGCGAAACCACCATATGATTTTTCTACACCATTATATCCACTTCCACCTTTTCCACCAATAACACTTCCTCTATTAAACACTATTTTATTATTATCACTACTGAAAGTCGCTGTTATAGCACAGCCACCATCTCCTCCTACATCATCATAAAAATTCTCACCATCTCCACCTATTACACTTCCACCATTTATAGTAATGTCACTATCTTTTGCTCTAATTGCACAGCCACCTATATATGCCCCTTTGATATTCCCACCTTCAATTGTCATCTCACCATTTAACAAATCAAAAGTAGGGTATTTAAAATTTTGCCCCTCAATAATACCCTCGTTACCATATAACTTTACACTACCAGATACTATAAATGCACTTTCTATTGCTGGAGATGTTATTTTCTTATCTCCTATATTTATACTTACACTTACATCATCTTTTACATAAATAGGATAATACAAAACTATATCATCCTTTATATCTATTACTTCTTCATTTATCTCTGCAGAATCTTTTTTATTGTATAATAATTGTTCTAAAACACTTAACTCTTTATATTCCGAAAAATCTATTGCCTCTTCTTTACTTTCTTTTTCTTCTCCATAATTTAAACTCTCATCATCAAAAATCTCTTTTATCTCTTCTGTAGTGTCGTCAAATTTTCTTGTTTCCTTTTTTAATTCTTTTTGTTCTTCTTCTATATGATTATACTTATCTTCTTCTTCAATTATCTTATCTTCAACATTTTCAAAAGTTTCATTATATTCCACTTCTTCAATTTCCTCTATAGTTTTTTCACCCGATTGATTATTCATAGAAAAAACAACCAATAAATTATTTGATATTTTATCGGTCATAAACATAGAAAAAACTAATATTAAAACAAGAAATTTTTTTAACTTACTCTTCCTCAGCATAAATTACATTATATCACATTAATAATACTTTTTCCATTTTTTTATAAAACTAAAAAATTACAAACCCCAATATATCTATTTTTTTCCTTTAAAAACACTATATGTTGTAAAAATTACACAAATTTTTCAGAAAACATATACTGCATTTTGGGCTTCTCGCCAAACATATCTCTCTCCCAAGAGCAATTATATGTGTGTTCCAAAGAACCCAATATTTTTTTTCAACAATTTGCTTTAACATTTCACATACCACATCAGGATTCTTTTCATTAAGAGTAAATAATTTATTTGAAATCCTATTTACATGGGTATCAACTGCCATTGCAGGAATATCCCATATATGCCCCAATACCACTGCCGCCGTCTTATTTCCAACTCCCCTAAGTTTCACTAAGTCATCAAAATTATTTGGAACTTCTCCTTTAAACTTATCTATCAAATCTCTTGCAGTATTTATAACACTTATAGCTTTTTGATGATAAAAACCTACTGGCTTTATATCTTTTTCAAATTCTTTTAAATTAGCATTCGCAAAATCTGATAACTTTTTATATTTTTTATATAAAACTTTTGTCACTTCGTTGACCCTTATGTCAGTAGTTTGTGCTGACATCATTACAGCAAACAAAAATTCATATTTTTTATTTTTATGATAATTCAAATACACTGGTATTTCTTTACCATATCTATCTATTAGTTTTTTTACAATTTTTTTTGACTTAGCTCTGTTATTTTTTATCTCTATAGAGGACATCATATTATACACCTCTTATCTCAACTCTCTCTACATAATTTTTTACAATACATAAAAATTCTTCAAGTTCACTCTTCTCAAAACTCTTAAAAGGCAAATTAGATATTAAATCATTTTTTTGATAATTTTGTAAAAAATACTTCTTTGCACCTCTTATCATCTCTCTTATTTCATAAAAGTCATATTTATTATGCAACCCTTTTACACAAGTAGTTCTAAATTCATAATCTATATTTGAATTTCTTATTATATCAATGCTCTTATATATTTCTCTATCCTTATTTTTATCTTCATTATACAATTTTTCAAAATCTATACCTTCTATATTCTTACTTATAATATCACTCTTACTTTTTCCAACCACTATATCATAATTAGTAAATCCCGTTTTTATATCCATTGCCACCATATCTATTATGTTCTTATTTATCAAATCGCTTAATCTGTCAGGGAAAAATCCATTCGTATCAATTTTTATTTTATAACCTATATTTTTTATTTTTAGTATTATATTTTCTATATCATCATTTATAAGTGGCTCTCCACCTGTTATACAAACACCTTTGAGTTTCCCATATCGCTCTTTTAAATAATCCATAACTTCTTCTTCATCTATTGTAGGGGCATTGCTCGTATTATATACCAAATCTACATTTTGACAAAAAGGGCATCTCAAATTACAACCACATAAAAATATTGTAGCAGACATCTGCCCTGGATAATTTAACAATGTCAATTTTTGCAAACCAGAAATTTTCAAAATGCCACCTTCAAAACAACCAAAATAATAAAATACATAAATAAAAAAATATAAGCAATTAAATCATTTTTTTTATAATGTAGTGGATTTAATTTAGTTCTATTGTCACTGTCATTATAGCACCTTGCTTCCATAGCAAGTGCCAAATCATTTGACCGTCTAAAAGCAGATACAAATATTGGAACCAATAGAGGAACATAAGACTTCGCTCTTTTTATTATATTCTTGTCATCAAATTTTGCTCCCCTGCTCATCTGTGCCTTCATTATCTTATCTACCTCTTCTATAAGTATGGGAACAAACCTAAGTGCTATAGACATCATTAGTGCTATATCAGAAATTGGTAACTTAAATCTTTTTAAAAACTTCAAATTCATCTCTATCCCATTTGTAAGTTCCATAGGTGTTGTGGTAAGAGTTAATAGTGATGAAAATAACACTATAACTACGAGCCTAAGTGCCATTTTTATAGTTAAATTTAATCCTTCATATGTTACACTAAAAATCCCAAATTTAAAAATTACATTGCCCGGTGTCATAAATAAGTTAAAAACTACAGATAACAACAATAAAAAAATTAAAGACTTAAGCCCTCTTGTAATAAATACTATTGGTATCTTGCTTAATTTAATACAGAATATTAAAAACAAAAATGCTAAACCATATGACACATATTTATCTACTAAAAATATTGCAATTAAATATACAAGCACTGCATTTATTTTTGTCCTTGGATCCAAAAAATGTATTACACTATCTTCATTATAATATTGTCCTAAAGTTATATCTCTTATCATCTTTTTATCTTATTTACTATTTCTTCTACTATTTCTTTTTGTTTTATTTTTTTTATATCTATATTTTTAAATTTTTCATTTAATTTATTCATAAGCTCTACTTGCTCTGGTTTTATGATATTTGCCTCACTCAATAGTTTATCATCATTAAAAACCGAAGCAGTCTTATCCACCTTTAGCACTTTTGAATTTTTCATAACTATAACTTTATCTGCATATTCTATAACATCTTCCATATTGTGAGTTATCATAATTATAGTTTTTCCTTTTTTATGTAAATCATATAAAACCTTAAACAGCTCACTCTTTGACACAGGGTCAAGTCCCGCTTGCGGCTCATCAAGTATTATCACCTCTGGATTCATAACTAATACTCCTGCTATTGCCACCTTTCTCTTTTCTCCACCAGATAACATAAAAGGAAATTTATCAAAATACTCATCACTTATCCCAACAGTCCTAAGTATGTTTTTTGACATTTCTTTCGCCTCTTCTTCGCTATATCCCATATTTAAAGCACCAAAAGAAACATCACTTATAACAGTCTCTGAAAAAAATTGATACTCTGGATATTGAAACACAAGCCCCACTTTAAATCTTAAACTATTCAAATCATAATTCTTACTATATATACTGACTCCATCAACTTTTATATCTCCACTGTCAGCTTTCAAAAGTCCATTCAAATGCTGAACGAGAGTAGATTTACCACTCCCTGTCTCCCCAATAATTGCAATGTAATCATTATCAAAAATGTCAAAAGATACATCTCTTAATGCATATTTTTTTTCTTTAGACATCTTGTCATATATGTAATTTATATTTTTAACTTCTATGTGCATATATTCTTATCCAATACAGTTCACAAAATCATCTACTGTAAATATTTTTTTCTCTATATGAAATCCCTTTTTTTCTAACTCATTTTTTATATTGATTAATTTGGGAAGGACTATCCCATATTTTTCTATTTCTCTATCATCAAATATTTCTTCTACCGTTCCCTCTTTAGCAATAATGCCATCGTCCATAACCAAAACTCTGTCACTTTTTATTATTTCATCCATATAATGTGTAATTAGTATAATAGTAATTTTTTCTTCTTTATTTAATTTTATCACTGTCTCTATAAAATTTTTTCTCGCCTTTGGGTCAAGCATAGCTGTAGGCTCATCAAGAACTATGAACTTTGGCTTCATAGCTATAATACTCGCTAAAGCAAGTCTTTGCTTTTGTCCACCAGACAATTTATTTGGTGAAAATCTTTTATATTCAATAAGCCCCATCATTTCAAGTGCCAAATCTACTCTCTTTCTCATGTCTTTTGTATCTACACCAAGGTTCTCAAGTCCAAAAGCAACTTCTTCTTCTACTATGCTTGACACTATCTGATTATCAGGGTTTTGAAATACCATACCTACATTTTTTCTTATATTGAGTAAATTATTTTCTTCTCTTGTATTTAATCCATCAACTATTACATCTCCAGTGTCTGGTATGATAAGCCCATTAAAAGTTTTTGCAAGTGTTGACTTTCCACTTCCATTTTTTCCTATTATTGATATAAATTCCCCTTCTCTTATATCAATATTTATATTTTCTATAGCTCTAAAACTTGTTTCTTTTAAATCATCATCTGTCATCTTAAAACTATAACTTACATTTTTTATACTTATGCCCATACTCGTTAAAAAAGGCTCGGTTAAATCCGAGCCTGTAATTTTTTATATAAATCCCTTATACAAGACTACAATTCTTATTATTACTCTTTAATATTGATTCCATTTTCCATCACTTCCAAGTGTGAATCCATTTATAACAGTATCGTGTGCCATATATCCATACAACCCATTTGTAGAACCCTTTGGATAAAAATAATAAAATCCATTGTTTCCATTTTTATCCATTATTTGTCTCCACCCAGTAACC
The DNA here is from genome assembly GCA_946406305.1 of uncultured Lachnospiraceae bacterium. Taxonomy (GTDB): domain Bacteria; phylum Bacillota; class Clostridia; order Lachnospirales; family Lachnospiraceae; genus UBA3633. The sequence goes on along the minus strand of CAMJKC010000043.1, from coordinate 610 downwards.
ATCTTTCCATTTTCGTCAAAATAAAAATAATATCCATTATAATTTACCCAAGCATTTCTTTGCATAGCACCATTGTGTTCTCCAGAGTTAGTGTCAAAATAATAATATTCATCTCCACTATTAAGCCAACCTAAGTGCATAGCTCCATCATTCTCAAGATAATATTGAAGGTTATTAGCAGTTACAAACCCTGTAAGCATTGCTCCATCATTGCCAAGTAAATACCATTTACCACCTGACTCTACCCAACCATTTCTCACCATTTGCCCATCTGGCCTTATAAAATACCATTTTCCATTTTGTTTTATCCAACCTACATTATTTCCTATTGCTGTTCCATCATCAGTAGTTATGACTCCATTATTTACATATATCATATCTTCTGTTATGTGTAAATAACCAGATTCAATATAGTCAGACCTCTTGCCATATTGCCCCTGCATGTCTGTCCCAGGGACGGTTCTAACCTTAAACATATAATCTCCAGCTCTTGTCATATATTTATATAAACTGTAAGAAGTCCCATTATATCTATCTATGTGGGCTACTGAAGTTTGATTTCTATATAACACTATATCATAGTAACCAGAATCTCTTGTTGATGGTGGTG
>CAMJKC010000042.1 GCA_946406305.1 uncultured Lachnospiraceae bacterium | reverse complement strand
AACTATTTTGAGACAAAAGAAGAAATATTTCTTGCATTATATGAGAGGGAATATTATGTATGGAATGATGACTTGGAAGAAATACTTAATTCAGTAAAAAAATTTACTAAAAGTTCGTTTGCAGATAAAATTGCTAAAACATTAGAGAAAAGAGTAATGTTATTAAAACTTATGGCAATGAATAATTATGATATGGAAGAAAATAGTAGGCTTGAGTGTTTGACATCTTTTAAAGTGGCATATTTAAAAACAATATCAACTTTTTCAAAATTATTATCAAAATTTAACCCATTATTCACTAAAAAAGAAATAGATGACATCATATATATGTTTTATCCATTTATTTATGCATTATACCCGTATTCTCATGTTACAAAAAAGCAGATAGCCGCTATGGAAAATGCAGGACATAAATGGAATAACAACACTATATATAAACTTACATACAATTTTATAGTTCGAGTTTTGTAATTTATATTTTAATTCAATTTTTTGAGGAGGGAATTTAATGACGAAAAAAATTAAAGATATCACAATATCAGCAGTTTTTTTAGCGATAGGGCTTGTCTTGCCTTTTTTTACGGGGCAGATTAAGGCTCTCGGTAATGCTTTTTTACCTATGCACTTACCAGTTATGCTTTGTGGACTTATCGTTGGGCCTATACATGGGCTTATTGTAGGGTTGATTCTTCCAATATTTAGATATTTTATTTTTGGCAGGCCACAGATATACCCAACAGCAATTTCAATGTCATTTGAACTTGCTACTTATGGCTTTGTAGTTGGATTTGTGTATAAGAATTCAAGATGGAAATGTATAATAGCATTATACGAATCGTTAATTATAGCTATGGTTTTAGGAAGAGTTGTTTGGGGAGTAGTTCAAATGATTTTACTTGGAATAAGTGGAAGTCAATTCACATATCAAATGTTTATGGCGGGTGCTTTTTTAAATGCAGTGCCTGGTATTATTTTTCAGTTAGCATTTATACCTATATTTATGCTCTATATGCATAAAACAGGTTTAGTTAAATTTTACAATAAAAAATTAAATGTAGAGGCATAAAATGAAAAAAATTTTAAACATAGTTTTACTTTTTGCATTATTTTTAAATTTAGGGTGTAGCAATAAAAGTGAAGTTTTAAACAATCAACAAAAACCTATAGAAATAGTTGAAAGTAAAAAAATAGAAACAACAGAAGCAAAAGAAAAAATAGAAACAAAACAGACAAAAGAAATTGAGTCAGAAGAAAATATAGTAAATAATGATAATGAGAATTATAAAAATAATTTAGAAGAAAAAAAAGGAGGAAATAATATGAAACCAGTAGTTTATTTTACAAAAAACATAACAGCAGATTCACTTGTGAAAATTTATGAAAAATTAGGATGGACTCCAACAGGAAAAGTAGGAGTGAAAATTTCAACAGGAGAACCACCAAAGAGCAATTATTTAAGACCAGAGTTAATTGGAGATTTAGTTAAAAAGGTCAATGGGACTATTATAGAATGCAACACTGCATATGGTGGTCCAAGAGCAGAAACTGCTATGCATAAACAGGTAGCAAAAGATCACGGTTATAATGATATAGCAGAAGTAGATATATTAGATGAAACTGGGGATATGGACATACCAGTAAATGGTGGCAAGAGACTTACAAAACTTATAACAGGGAAAAATATTACTAAGTATGATAGTGTGTTAGTCCTTTCACATTTCAAAGGGCATCAAATGGCAGGTTATGGTGGTGCAATTAAAAATGTCGGAATAGGAATGTCTTCAGCTGCAGGTAAAGTTTTAGTTCATACTGCTGGAACAAAAACAGAGGGAAGTATATGGTATGATAAACAAGACGACTGGCTTGAAGCACTTGCTGAAATGGTAAAAGGGATGTCTGACTACTATGACAATGGAAAGAAAATGACATATATCAATGTTATGAATAGAATTTCAATTGATTGCGATTGCAATGGAAATCCAGCAGAGCCAGATATACATGATATAGGAATTTTAGCTTCAAGCGACCCAGTTGCACTTGACCAAGCTTGTCTTGATTTAGTGTATAAAGCAGATGGCAGAGAATCTTTGGTAAATAGAATAAATCAGCAGCATGGAGAACATACATTGGAGCATGCAGTAGAAATTGGTCTTGGAACAAGAGAATATGAATTAGTAAGCATAGATTAATTTAAGAAGGAAAAAATTTGTGTTAGAGAAATTTAGAGAAATAGTGGAAAGAGAACTTATATATATTTGGTATTATTCAGATGTGCAGTTTAGACAAATATTCATATATTGGATTTTAGGAATACTTATAGGTTCATTTATATCGGTGTTTGCAAAAGATAAAATTCACATACTTATGTCAAAAACAGATGAAAAAAGGTTTGGTATAATAGGGGTAATTCCTGCTTGTATTTTAGGAATTGTTTCACCTCTTTGTATGTATGGTACTATTCCTATAGCTGCTTCACTAACTGAAAAAAAAGTGAGAGAAGACTATATAGCAAGTTTTTGTATGGCATCTATACTTTTAAATCCACAACTCATAATATACAGTATGGCACTTGGTGAAATGATTGTGATTATAAGAATTATGATTTCATTACTTTGTGGAATAGTTGCAGGAATACTCATAAATTTGTTTTACACTAAAAATAATAAAAAATTTTTTGACTTTTCAAAATTTTATGAACCTATAAAAAATAAAGACACCGATAAAAATTTATTTGTTAGATATTTAAAAAATGTTTTTAGAAATATAAAAGCAACAGGCATTTATTTTGTAATAGGAATAATACTTTCAGCAATTTTTCAAATACATGTCAAAGAAGAAATGATTATAAAATTATTTGGTGGGAATGAGGCTTTTGGTGTTCTTATGGCTGCTACTATTGGTGTCCCACTCTATGTATGTGGAGGTGGGACTATACCACTTATTAGAAATTTTTTGTCAAGAGGTATGAGTGTAGGAGCGGCATCATCTTTTATGATTACGGGTCCATCAACTAAGATTACAAATATTGGAGCTTTAAAAAGTTGTCTTGGTATGAAGAATTTTTTAATATATATTTTATATGTATTAATATATTCACTTATAAGTGGAATTATTGTGAATTTAATAATTTAAAGGAGATATCATGTGAGTAAAAAAATATAGGTGCAACACTTGCACTGTATCCTTGTCCTACAATTGTGGTAGGAGCATTTGTTGATGATAAACCAACTTGGACTTTGGCAGCACATGCAGGAACTGTTGCTCATAGTCATTTAATGGTTTCTCTTGTTAAGGCTCATTATATAAATAAGGGAATAAATGTAAATAAAAAATTATCAATAAACGTAGTTGATGAATCTTGGCTTAAAGAAGCAGATAAAATGGGGACAATAAGTGGTAATAAAGTAGACAAGTCAAACTTTTTCAAATGGACTAAGGGAGAAAATGGTGCACCACTTATAGATAATGCAAAAGTTTCTATTGAATGTGAAATGGATGGAAATTATGAACTAGAGAATTTTGATAATTTCATTTGCAAAATACTTGCTACTTATGTAGATGAAAATTCTTTAAATGAAAAAGAAAAAATTGATTATAATAAATTTAAACCAGTCTTATTTGAATTTCCAACATATGAATATTTTGCTGTTGGAGATAAGGTTGGAAATTGCGGAAAAATGAATCAATAGAAAGAAGGTAATTATGGAAAAAATAGTTCAAACAGCAGGAAGAGACCAACTTGGAAGTTTTGCAAAAGATTTTGCACACTTTAATGATGATATACTATTTGGTGAAAATTGGAACAATGTAGATATTGATTTAAAAACGAGATGCATTATTACTGTTGTATCTTTGGTATCACAAGGAATTGTTGATTCTTCACTTAAATATCATTTGCAAAATGCCAAAAATAATGGAGTTACTAAAGAAGAGATAGCAGCAATACTGACACACAATGCTTTTTATGCAGGTTGGCCAAAAGCTTGGGCAGCATTTAATTTAGCAAAGGATGTGTGGGGAGAAAATATTGATGATAAGGATTCATTAAGAAAAAAACATGAGGCATCAATGATTTATCCTATAGGTGATGAAAATCCATATGGCGAGTATTTTGTGGGTAAGAGTTTCTTGTATCCTATATGTAAAGAGCAGGTAAGTATGTTTAATGTAACATTTGAACCAGGTTGTAGGAATAATTGGCACAAGCATCTCGCTAAATCTGGTGGTGGGCAAATACTTATGTGTATAGCAGGGTATGGATATTATCAAGAATTTGGAAAAGAGAGAAGAGATTTAAAACCAGGTGATATAGTGAATATTCCTACAGATGTGAAGCATTGGCATGGAGCGAGACCTGATAGTTGGTTCTCTCATATATCTATAGAGGTGCCAGGTGTAGAGGGAAAGACAGAATGGCTTGAAAAAGTTGAATATTAGTTATAGAGGTTTAGTTATGAGTATAACATTTAATATTTATTATAAAAGTAAAAATGGTAATGCAAAAAAATTTGCAACAGACATGATTAACAGTGGCATAGTTGATGAAATTAAATCAAAAAAAGGAAACTTGAGGTATGACTATTTTATTCCTTTAAATGATGAAGACACTATTCTTTTGATTGACAGTTGGGAAAATCAAAAAACACTTGATGAACATCACAATTCAGATACTATGAAAAAAATCACTGAGTTAAGAAATAAATATGACTTACACATGACTGTTGAAAAATATATAAAAGATGATACAAATATGGAAGCTAATGATAAATTTATAAGAAAATAATTAAAAACTATTTACAGTTAGCATTAAAAATTGAAATGTATTATAAATATAGAATAAAAGAACCTAAAATTTTTTATAGGTGTTAATAAATTTAAGAAAGGAGAAAGTGTAATAAGTTATTGGTTTTTATAAATAAATCAAAAAACTATATTATGCAGTTAAAAAAATGAAAAATTTAAAATTAATATTATTTAGTTTAGTAGCATGTAATGTAATACTTATGTCTTCTTGTAGCAATACAAGTCAAAATAGTGTAGCAGCAAATAACAGTGTTGAAACTACAACTATAATAAATGAGACAACTACTGTTGAAACAAAATTAGAGACAACTGAAGTAATAAAAGAAACAACTGAAGTGGTTGAAGAGACAACTGAAGTGGTTGAAGAGACAACTGAAATAAATGAAGTTAATGTTGAAGAAGAGTCAAAAGAAACAACTGAAGAGAATGAGGTGGATAATATGTCAGAGAGTGAAATTTTAGTAGCATATTTTTCAGCAACAGGGACAACAAAAAAAGTAGCAGAAAAAATAGCTGAGCTTACAAGTGCTGATATTTATGAGATAGTGCCAAAAGACCCTTACAGTAGTGCTGATTTAGATTGGCATGATAATAATAGTAGAACATCTATAGAAATGAATGATGAAAATGCTCGTCCAGAAATAGGTAGTAGTGATATAGATTTAACAAAGTATAATACAATTTATCTTGGATATCCTATTTGGTGGGGAGATGCACCAAGAATTATGGCTACTTTTGTAGAGAAATATAATTTTGATGGAAAGAAAGTTATACCATTTTGCACATCAGGTGGTAGTGGAATAGGTAGAAGTGGTAGCAATCTTTCAACTCTTGCAGGAAGTGGAAATTTTGTAAATGGTGAGAGATTGAGTAGCAGTGCCGACACAAATAGTATTCAAAATTTTATTGATAGTAATAAATAAAAAAGTATAAGTGAATTAAAATTGTTGAGGTCATAGATGAATAAGTTAAAAAGAATTATAGATATGTTGATGAGTGTTGTTCTAATACCACTTATGGCTTATCAGGTAACTGGAGAAGCAGTGCATGAGTGGATTGGAATAGTAATGGTATTACTTGTGATTGTTCATCAAGTTTTAAATAGAAAATGGTACATAGCAGTATTTAAAGGGAATTATCAAAGATTTAGAGTATTTAGCACGGTAATAAATGTATTGCTTTTGATTTCATTTACACTCACTGCAATTTCTGGTATATCAATGAGTAATCATGCAGTTCCATTTTTATATAGTTTAATAAATGTAAATACTGCAAGAATTATGCATTTAGCATTCTCATATTGGTCATTTATACTTATGGGACTACACATTGGACTTCATGTAAGTGCTATGGCTGCGAAAATTCTAATTAATATTAAAAAAGTTTTGACAGCTTTATTTACTATTATTGCTGGATATGGGGTTTTCTTGTTTTTGAAAAGTGGAATTATAAATTACATTACATTTAAAACACATTTTGCATTTTTAGATTATGAAAAACCTGCAGCACTTGTTTTTTTAGAAAATGTCATGATGATTATAAGTTTTATATTTATAGGTCATAACATAGTAAGTATTATAAAAATGCTTGGAAAAAATAATAATGACATTTTAAAACATTTAGTATATATAATGTCCGCTTTAATAATTGGTTTTGTTATAAATATGTCAAGTGGGCAAGATGATTTTAATAATTCGTGGCAAAGTAATGCAATTTCAAATGTAGAAACTTCATTTAGTGAAGAATTAGTAGATAATAATTTATCAGAAACAAATGAACAAGAAAAAATGGTTAAAAATAATAATGTGGAAAACATAAATAATAATCAAACTAATGAAAATAATATTGATTTGCAAAAAAATGATATTGTAGAAGTTGATGATGGGTTTATAAAAATAGATGGTGGAAGCTTTTTAATGGGAAGTCCTGAAAGTGAGAACTGGAGAATAGATGACGAGTTATTACACGAAGTCACTGTTTCACCATTTTACATTGATAAATATGAGACAACTCAAAAAGAATATGAAGAAATAATGCACGATAACCCAAGTGAATTTAAAGGTGACAATTTACCAGTTGAAAATATAAGTTTTATAGATGCGATAAAATTCGCAAATGAAAAAAGTTTAAAAATGAATCTTACACCTTGCTATGAAATCGGTGATAATTATATTAAGTGGATTCAAGATGCAAATGGGTATCGTCTTCCAACTGAAGCAGAATGGGAATATGCTTGTAGGGCAGGGACAAACACACCATTTAATTTGGAAAAATCACTTGATGCAAATGATGCAAATTTTTATGGACATTATCCTTATGAGATAGAAGAGAATTATTTTAATGATGATGTTTTGGAAGCAAAACCTGGAACTTATAGAGGACATACAGTAGAAGTTGGTAGTTTCACACCAAATAAATTTGGCATTTATGATATGCATGGAAATGTTAATGAATGGTGTTTTGATTTTTATGCTCCATATAATGAAAATGACAATATAGACCCAGTCGGACCAGTGAGTGGCACAAGACATGTATATAGAGGTGGTGGGTGGAATGACTTTGCAAAAAATATGAGAAGTGCATATAGAGCAGCAGCAGAAGATACTTTTAAGAGTTATAATTTAGGTGTAAGACTTGTTAGAAATGCAGAAGTTAAAGATAGAAATGAAATAACAATAAATTTGCTTAACAATAATTCTTCAAGCAATAAAATCTTAATAGCATATTTTTCTTGGAGTGGTAATACAAGAGGTGTAGCAAATGAAATAAAAAATCAAATTGGTGCAGATATATTTGAAATAAAACCTAAAAAAGCATATTCAAGTGATTACAATACAGTTTTGATGGAAGCACAAGATGACCAACACTATCAAAGAAGACCAGAACTTTCTGATGAAGTAAAGAATTTTGATGACTATGACACTATATTACTTGGTTACCCTAACTGGTGGGCATCAATACCAATGCCAATAGCAACATTTTTAGAGAAATATAATTTTGAAAATAAAACCATAATACCATTTTGTTCACATGGTGGTGGAAGATTTGGGCAAAGCATAACAGCGATTTCAAAACTTGCACCAAATTCTAAAATAGGTAAAGGTCTATCTGTTCATTATTCAGGTGGAAGCTCACTTTCAGAGGATGTAAATAAGTGGCTTGTTGATAATGATATTAATAAACAATAATTCAATATAATTAAATTAAATGTAAATTAAAAAGTTTGATTTAATGAGAATGAAATTATAATTAGATATTAAATAAAAAATGAAATTTAAGAAATTTGAAACTGGACTTGAGAATTTTACAAACAATGATAATATGGATGTAGATATAAGTATAATACAATAAGTATAAAAGGTTAGAGGTAATATGGATTTTTTAGAATTAGCAAAAAATAGATTTTCAGAAAGATTTTTTAGTAGTAAAAAAGTTGAAAAGGAAAAACTTGATAAGATACTTGAAGCAGGAAGAATAGTTCCTACAGCGTGTAATTATCAACCACAGAGATTTTTTGTAATTAGTAGTGATGAAGGAATGGTAAAATTAAAATCTGTAACAAAATTTCATTATAATGTCCCAGTTATGATACTTATGTGTTATGACAAAAATGTAGTATGGACACAACCAAATGATAGACTGCTTCCTAATTATAATTCAGGTGACCAAGATGTGAGTATTGCTGCTACAACTATGATGTATGAAGCGGAAGAACTTGGAGTCCATACCATTTGGATTAGAGGCTTTGATGCAAAAACAGTTCAAGAAGTATTTGAACTACCAGACAACATTATACCAGTTATGATGCTTGGACTTGGCTATCCAAATGAAAACTCAAAACCAAATGCTTGGCACTTTAAAAGGAATGAAATGGAGACATTTGTTAAGTATATTTGATGAGAAATGTAAAAAAACACTTTATAAATTTCAATAAAGTGTTTTTTTTGTTTGGGTAATATGATATAATACAACTAATCAATATTAGGAGAATTGTTTTTGAATATTTATTATGAATTAATGGAGAGTGTAGTATAACCGAGAGGTTTATCTACATTCAAATAAACCTCTCAAAAGTAAAAAAAAGAACTTTTTGGAGGTTATACCCTATGGGTAAAAAAATTTATAAAAGCATTAACAAAAACTATGAGAATAGTTGTGATGGTTTTGTTTGTAAAGTCTGTGGAAAATTTGTAAAACAATTAAACAATGGTGGCAAACAAAGAAATCATTGTCCATATTGTTTAACAAGTATACATGTTGATAATAACAAAGGTGATAGACAATCATCTTGTAAAGGGATAATGGAACCTATATCAGTGTGGGTGAAAAGAAATGGAGAGTGGGCAATTATACATAGATGTAAGACTTGTGGTAAACTTAGTGCAAATAGAATTGCATTTGATGATAATTCACTTAAGCTTATATCACTTGCTATGAAACCGATTTCATCCATACCTTTTCCGATTGAAAGAATTATAGAATAGATAACATTTAGTATTATTATATACCGATACATTTATCAGTGTATCGGTATATTAAAAAAAGAGGGGACTTATGAATAGGTATATTGCATATTGTGGACTTGATTGTGAAAAATGTGAGGCAAGAATAGCTACAAAAAATAATGATAATAATTTGAGGAAAGAAGTGGCAAAAAAATGGTCTGAATTGAATAAAGCTTACATAACAGAAGAAATGATTAATTGTGTGGGCTGTAGAATAGATGGAGTCAAAACTCCTTTTTGCGAGTCAATGTGTCAAATTAGACAATGTGCCATGAGTAAAAAATTAGAAACTTGTGGAAGTTGCGAAGATATTAAAACTTGTGACAAAATTAAAATGACAATAAAAAATAATAATGAAGCATTGGATGACTTAAAGAAAGGGTAAACAGTATGTGTACAGGTATAGTAATAAATAGAAAATAGACAATGGGAAAATATAAAACAAAAAAATATGGAAAAATTTTAATGTTTTTTAAGGAGGTCACAGAATGAAAACAAAAGAAGTTGTAATAAATTTTATCAAAAAATTCAAATTAGAATCAATTACAATCGTTGCTATATCACTTTTTGCAGCATTTATTGTTGAAATAGCGAAAATGAAGTCAGAAAGAATATTTGAAATACTTATTATTTTGTTATTTATTGCTATGGGTTCTTTTCTGGTTGATAAGGTTCTTGCTATATATGAAGATTTTATAAAGCAAAAAATAATAGATAAAAGTAGTGACAATTTAGAAAAAAAGTATTTAATTATAAAAATAACATTTTATGTCATAATTGTTTTAATTGAATATTTATTGTATAAACTTTCTATCTATTTGTTTGTCAAATTGGGCTCAACAATTAAATATATAGATAATTCAAATCCAGATATGATGGCATTTGGATTTTTTTTAGTTGGTATAATAATTGTGTCATTGATTTCATATTTTGTTATAAAAGAAAAAAATATAAATATGAAAAGTTACTTATTGAAAGTATTTGTAAACTCATTATTTATTTTTGTGATTGAATGTGTTGCAGGAGTAGGTTTTTTAGTTTTGTCTTTCGTATATGAAGGATTACTTGGGGATTTACCATATTTTATAGTAAGCAAGATAATTATTTTTACAATTACTTTGATAACAGTCATGGGATTTTTTTTAAGTATAGAGAATGTAGAAGGAGAACATAGTTTATTTGCTAAAATTCTTGTTAGATATATAATGCAGCTAATGGTAATTATAGGTTTTGTAATTTTTTATATTTATCTTATAAGAATTATAATAAAATTTGAATTGCCGTCTAATCAAGTATATGCTGTGTGTACGATATTATTTATTTTAGGGTTACCTATTTCTCTTATGAGTCTTGGTATATCTGAAGAATCAACTTATAATAAATTAATAAAATATTTGCCTATGGCATTTATACCAGCACTTTTTTTACAAATCATGTCGCTTTTTATAAGAATAAATCGGTACGGAATAACTACAACAAGATATGTAGGATTGATATTCATCTTGTTTGAAATAATATATTTAGTGATATATATTTTAGATGAAATATTGCAAAATAAAAAAGTAAAACTTGAAAATATCTTTTTAGTATTTTGTATAATGATATTGGTGTTATTTTATGTTCCAAAAATTAATATTTATGAATTCCCAGAAATATGTAATAGTATCTTTAAGGCATATTAATTATAGATGCAGTATTAAATTATTATGTTTATAATTAAAATGATTCTGAATTATTATTTGATATAAAATATGGTGTAATAAAATGCTACTAATTTTAACTAAGGAATAAGAAATGGTAGATTCATTTTTATATTTTGTAAATTGGATTGATGTTATAATCAAAGTTGTAACTT
>CAMJKC010000041.1 GCA_946406305.1 uncultured Lachnospiraceae bacterium | reverse complement strand
TCTTTTTCATTGAAAGAAGGTAATTTATGAATATTAAAGGTAGTAAACATTTAACTTTAGGGGAAAGAATAGCTATAGCTGAATTGTTAGTTCAAAACAAGTCATTAAACGAAATTGCAGAATCTATAAATAAGGATGCAAGAACTATTTCTAAAGAGATAAAAAGAAATAGAACTCAAACTATAAACAATCGATATGTATTTTCTTCAAAAAGTTATCCTGAATATTGCAAAAAAAGTTTTAGATTCCCATTTGTATGTGTTGCTTGTGAAAAGAAAACTTCATGTCATCATAAATATAAGTTTCATTATGACCCACAATATGCACATAACAAGTACCAACTTACTTTGCGAGATTCACGAACTGGTCTTGATTGTTCATTAGAAGAAATGGCTCTTATGGATAAAACTCTCATTGCTGGAACTAAAAAAGGGCAATCAATTCAACATATAATTGCTACAAACCCTGATAAGATTCGCTATTCAAGAAGCAGTGTATATAGATTAATAGATGAGCACAAGACTAATGTAAGCTTTTTTGATATGAAATTAAAAGTTAAACTAAAGCCTAGAAAAAAATATAAACAAACATTGGATAGAACAAGTATGAGAAAAGGCAGAGATTATAAGGCATTTATTGATTTTATTGCAAAACATCCCAATATTCCAATTACTGAAATTGATACTGTAGAATCAGTACTAGAGGGTAAACATAAATGCTTACTTACTATTCACTTTACTTTATTACATTTTATGTTGATATTTATTCTGAATGATAAAACAAGTGATAATGTTACAAAGATTTTTATTTACTTACAAGAAATACTTGGTAAAACTTTATATAAAAAATTGTTTAGAGTAATTCTTACAGATAGAGGTACAGAATTCATAAATCCAAATACTATTGAAAAAGATTATAAAACAGGAAGAAAAATTACTAATGTATTTTACTGCAACTCTTATGCTTCTTATCAAAAAGGTTCTATAGAACAAAATCATGAACTTATAAGATATGTAATACCTAAAGGCCATGTATTTGACAATTTAAATCAAAATGATATTGATAAACTCGCCTCTCACATAAACTCTTATTACAGAGAAAGCATTGAAACAACACCGTATGTTTTGGCAAAAAAATATTTCGGTAATGAATTTTTAAAAAAATTAAACATTACCGAAATACCACCAGAACTGGTTAATTTAAAACCTGATTTACTTAGATAATTATATAACAAAATATTAAAAAATGACAGAGCAACCTATTAATTTTAAACGGAAATTAGTTTGAGAAACGGATTTTGTTTCTCTATTTGCTATACTTAAAAAAGCACTACTATAAACAAAAATAATACTAAAAACTGATTTTCCTGCCGTTTTTTTTTTTTTAATATGCTTTTTAGTTTAAGAATATTCATTTATATTTTATAAACGGAATTTAATCTAAAAATCGAGGGAAATAATCAATTATTTACAAGCTCTAATCCTCTTTCTGAATTATCTAAAACCTGTAATTTTTCTACTTTTAAAAATAAATATTTTCTAAGCACCTGTTCTGAATCATAATTCTCCACTATATATGGGTTTCCAATTACTCTAATCCAGTCATCTATCATCATATCATCATTTATTTCTGACAAAAAAAATCCAGCAAAAATATCATTATTATAATCATTTGGACCATTTCTATATACTAAATAACTCTTAAAACTTCCATCCCATTCTTCATAATAACCAAGCATACCTTCTACAGTGATAGTTTTATTTTTATAATCTTCAATATTCTTTTTTATATTATCAATTTGTGTCATAAATTGACTTTCTTGTATAGTAATATTATTACTTTTATCTACTGGTAAATCTTTAAAAATTCTATCAACTCTATTTTCAAATACTTTTGTATCATCTTTTTCTATCATAGCTTTAGCATTTTTAGCAATTGGCTTAACACTATTATCTTCTACATAAGCTGAAATTGTCTCAACTTTATTTTGACAACCATATATAAATGTCACACATACAATTATTAAAAAAAATATCTTTTTCATATATCTCCTTTAATTAAACATAACAAAATAATTATCAATAGCTTCATAAATTGATGATGAAAATTCATATAATTTATTATCCATATTTTTATCTATATATATACTCACACTTGGAATATCTATATACTTATCACTATCAGTTGAAAATTTTTTTTCAATAAAAATTTGATTCTTCTTAATCATATTTTCTATTTCAATCATAAGATATTTTGAATTATTTAAAATATCATCTTTATTATTTATATCGTTTTTTATATAATTAATTTCATCTTCACTTTCAAATATATTAATTCTTAAATCTGAATAATTGTTAGCAAAAATATCAAAGCAAATTATATCAACATCATTATATTCTCTTTTATCTATACTCAAAACAGAATATCCATTTGTCAATAATATATTATTTAAAAATTCATATGCTTTATAATTTTCTTTATTATAATCATATAAAATTATTGATACTGTTTTGTCTTTTTTATTATATGAATTATTTTTTATAAGCTTAGCATTAACATTAAAATCATTAACTAAATCACTATACTTTAAATTGTCGTCAATTTCTACTTTACTCTCATCATATAGATTATACTGACTATTCAATTTATATACCAAATTTTCAAGAGGCTCATTATAGTCTATAATACCATTTCCATCAGCACAACCAGTTAAAAATAATAATAGAATTAAAAATTTAAAAATATTATTTTTTAACATACTTCATCTATTTCTCCACCCAACACAATTATATCATTATCATAGAATACTGCCGACTGACCTTTTGTAATAGCTCTTACAGGTTTATCAAAAATGCATTTATAAATGTTTCCTACTTTTGTAATAGCACAATCAGTTTCTTCATGCCTATATCTAATTTTACATTTATATTTATACTGTATTCCTTCTTGAAAATTTTTTATACTTTGAAAATTAACTTGAGACATTAAAAAAGTTGTTTTATACAAATCTTCATCTTCTCCTATAACTACTCTATTATTTTTATAATCAATATCTAATACATACTTTCTACTTCCAAAACCTATATTTATTCCTCTTCTTTGGCCTATAGTAAAATCTTTTATTCCCTTATGATAACCAATTACCTTACCATTTAAATCTACAATCTCTCCACATTCTTCTTTTTTTATTATTTCACCTTTTGCTATTTTTTCTTTATAGTCATCACCATATTCATAAATATTTATAAATTCCTTGTAATCCATATCTTTTACAAAGCAGAGATCAAAAGAATCTTCTTTTTTAGATACATTATTATCAAAGTTGTTTGCAATACTTCTTATCTCATCTTTATCCATATCAGATAATGGAAATATTATTCTTTTTAATTGCTCTTGCGTAAGATTATAAAGCAAATAAGATTGATCTTTTTTTCTGTTTTTACTTTTTTTTATTGCATATCTAACTTCATTACCATTTTTACATTCCGCCACATTTGCATAATGTCCTGTTGCAATATTGTCATATCCTAATTCATTCATAATATCAAGCAACAATTTGAATTTAATTTTTTGATTACATATCGCACATGGATTTGGAGTCTTTCCTGTCTTGTATCCATTAAAAAAATTTGATAAAACAATTTTATCAAACTCTTTAGACACATCTACTATTCTATGTTTAACTTGTAACTTCTCCGCTATTTTTTTTGCATTATTTGCTTCATTGATTAAGTAGTCTGAATTATAAACTATCATACTCACAGCATACACTTCATGACCTGCTTTTTTTAGTAAGTATATAGTAGTACTACTATCAACGCCACCACTTAACCCCACTACAATTTTCATTATCTTGGTCCCACTGTGCTACCAGGTGTTAATTGTGTATTAGCTATAACATTTCCAGTTGAATTATTATTATCTACTATGCTTGAATTAGTTGTTCCACTTGAAAAACTTACACTATTTCCTGGAGAAGCACCTATTTGTGCATAACCATTACTTGTATTATTATATACAGAGCTCTGCGCAGTATTTCCAACTTGATTATTTACTCCAGTCCCTATAGGAGAATTTGTTCCACTATTTATAATTTGATTATTACTTGAAGCTTGACCATTTGAGTTAAATGTATAACTTACACCATTTATCATAAGTGTTTGATTTAATACTAATATACCAGAACCTTCATCAAGATAATAATAATATCCTTTATCATCTTTTATAAAACCTGTTACCATTTGTCCATTTTGTGGATTTAGATAATAATAATTTCCATTGTAAGTAAGCCAACCTGATTGAAGTTGTCCTTTTTCATTAAATCTATACCATTTACCATTTATATCAGCCCAAGTATTTATTAAACATTTTCCATCATTAAAATAATACCAAAAATTATCAATTTGTAACCATCCTACAGCCATTGAACCATTATTTTTAAAATAATAATAGTCTTTTACCCCATTATTATTTATTTCTACCCATCCTTTAACCATTTGTCCATTTTGTGGATTTAAATAATAAACTAATCCATCTGTATTCACAAAACCAACTTGCATAACTCCATTATCTGAGAAGTAATAATAATTTCCATTGATTATCATCCAACCTCTTGACATATACCCTTGATTATTCATGAAATAATATCCTTGAGATGTATGAATCCAATTATTAACAACATATTGCCCTGTTGAATCATTTAAATACATATAATTATTACCATTCTGAACCCAAGAAGCAAATCCATCAAAAGAAAATCCTATAGCCATCATAGAAAAAAAAGTAATAAATATAAACTTTTTCAAAATATTATTTTTCATATTTTGCTCCAATTATTATAGCATATTTTTTTCTTTTAGGTAACTATACATTTTTTTAAAATATCTATACATCTTTATGTTAAAAAAACCATAATCTGTATTAGAAAAAGCTGTTCTACACATTGCCCATATGCTATTGTAAAAACCAATTAGTGCCATATATATAACAATTAATTTTCTCAAATTTTGTTTATTTACATCTTTCAAAAAATTATTATTATATGTTTTATCTTCTAAATAATAATCAAGTAATTTATAAGCCTCTTCTATATTAAAATCTGAATAAACAGAAAATAATGCTATATCAACTATTGGATCTGCCATTCCACCATATTCAAAATCTATAATCTTATATTCTTTTTTCACTTTAAGTATATTATTTGGATTCGCATCTCCATGAGTGAAAGTCTTTGGTCTATTAACTTTTTTTAAATATTCCATTATTTCATTTACTTTATTTAAGTTATCTTTAAAATCTTCAAAAGGTATAAGAATTTTATTTTTTTTAATTATGTTTAAATATTCATTTATTTTATCCACTAAATCATTTGATTCACTAATTTTAATTTTTGAATTATGCAATTTCTTATATATCTTCATTGCACCTTTTAAATCATCTTCATTATTAATATCTATAACTTCTGCATCATCAAAAAACTTTGAAATTTTTACTCCAATCTTTTCATCAAAAGCATATAGCGTTTCAAACATATCATCATCTATCTTAGATATTTCATCATAAATTTTCTTTTCAACTGTTCTATTAATAAAATTATTTGTTCCATCTCCTACAACTCTACACATAAATGTATCAAGATCATTTCCTTTTATCTTAAATCTATATGAGTTATTGGTCATTCCATTTTTCATACAGACTATATCAACTATGTCCATTTCCCTACAACCAAATGTCTTAGCAACGAATGAAAAAGCAAAACTTCCACTATCATTATATTCTTTATCATATTCTCTCAAATCTTTTAGAGAATCAAACTCATACATAGTATTAGCTTTTTGTTTATATACATACATTACAGGAAGTATAGATAAATTTCTAATAAGAACATCTTCCCAATAAAACTTATCCGTTTGTGGCAATTTGTAATAGCTTTCTGAAAGAGTTAAAAATTGATTAGAAAAACTTTTTGTAAAAAATGCTGGTCCCATCATACAATATGCATTGTTGCCACCCTCAACTATACCAAGCATCTCACTTCTGCTATTAGTAATAAATTGCCACTCACTCTTTACTTCTTTTAAAAATGAAGCACAATAATATGGTTCAAATTCATATTCATGAAATATATTCTCTTTCATAAATACATCACTTACACATATATATGTATTCTTTCCTAATATAGCATTTTTTGCATGCATAATAGTTGCAAGTGTGTTTTTGTTTTTGTATTCTTCATTATATATTAGTTTTACATTATATTTATCTATCAAATATTCAAACTTTTCTTTTAAATATCCTACAACTATAGTTATATCATTTATTTTTTTTTCAATCAACTGTTCTATTTGTCGTTCAATTAAACTTTTACCTTCAACTTTTAAGAAACTTTTGGGGGTGTCATATGTGAGAGGTTCAAGTTTTATACCAGAATCACAGGCAAGAATTACAGCATTGTCAACTTTATATTTTTTTAATTCTTTCATCCCCTTTTCTGTAATTACATATTTATTGCCTTTTTGTATATAACCATCATTTGTTAAATCTTTAAAAATAGTATTAACCTTTCCTAATGATATATCAAAAATCTTCGCAATATCTCTTTGCGATAAACTATCTTTATTTTCATATATAGTTCTAAGTGTTAGTAATCTATCATTCATACAAAATACTGAACAATTTATGTTCATAATCAACAAAGTTGTATTTCACTATGAACATTATAACAAAAAAAATAAATATTTTCAACTTGTGAAAATATTTATTTTAAAAAAACATTTGTAACAATTTTTTAAGATATTACTTTAATATATTCAATAACTGGTTGATTTTCTTTTAATACAGTGCCATTATCATCTATAGGAATTACTTTTTCACAAATTTTATCAACTACTTCCATACCTTCAGTAACCTTCCCAAATCCAGCATACTGACCATCTAAGAAAGTAGAATCCTCATGACATATAAAAAATTGAGAACTTGCACTATCATAATCCATAGCTCTCGCCATAGAAACAACACCTCTTACATGGCTAATATCATTTTCTATATTATTTGCACTAAATTCGCCTACAATATTTTCTTTACTTCCTCCAGTTCCATTACCATTTGGGTCTCCTCCTTGTATCATAAAACCGCTTATGATACGATGAAATGTAAGACCATCATAAAACTTATTATTTACAAGTTTTATAAAATTCTCAACTGTTTTTGGTGCTTTTGTTGCATTAAGTTCCATTTTTATAACACCATAATCTTTTACACTAAGTTCTATTTTCACAATTTCATCCTCCGAAAAATCATTTAACACATAAGAATTCATTTTTGGTCCTTCATTAATTTCTTCATTAGTCTCTTCAACTACATTTTCAACTTGAGAGTCACTACCATTAGAGCAACTTATAAAAAACATAAAACTTGATAAACATAAAATAACTATAAACAATTTTTTAAATATATTTTTCACTGTATATCTCTCCTTAAATAATATATTGTGTAGAATTATAACACTATAATAATATAAATGCAATATATTTCTCTATTCATAGAGAAGTACCTCCTTTATATTTTTTTTCAACAACTAATATAATAAAGGGTACTTCTTTTATTTCATTATCTATTTCTTAAAAAACTACAAATATTTTACTCTATATTTATACTTAACTAATTATTTTATATTGTCAATTTTATAAATTTATTGACTTTTTACATTTATTGGTATATAATCTTTCATACCATAAAGAGTGTGGCGAGTGACAAGCACTTTGACCCACCAGCAACCTATTAAATTAGGTGCTAAAACTTGTATGATGGGATTAGCCCATCTAATGGGCATTTTTTATGCCCCAAAATAAAAATTGGAGGTAATAATATGTTTGAAAAAGTAAACCCTATGCACCCTGACAAAATTGCTGACAGAATAGCTGGTGCAATAATTGATTTATCTTACGAAAAAGACAAAAATCCTAAAATTGCTTGTGAAGTATTAATAGGTCATGGAGAATGCAATGTTATACTTGAGTCTTCTGTAAAATTTGATAATGATGAAATTAAAAAAATAGTTGATAGAATATCAAAAACATCAAATATCAAATTAAATCTACTACAAAATAATCAAGATCCTATACTTGCTAATAATCAAATTGAGTTAAGCTGTGGAGACAATGGAATTTTTAAAGGATGTCCAACTACTGACGAACAAAAAGAATTGTCAAATATTGCCAAAAATATATATGACCACTATAAAGAAGATGGTAAGTATATATATGATAAAGAAAACTCAAATTTAATAATATGCCAATCTAATGCTCTTGACAATTTTATAATAGATAAATATAAGAACTACAATTTAACATTAAACCCATTAGGTAATTGGACAGGTGGACTTGATGTTGACTCTGGAGCTACAAATAGAAAACTCGGAAGCGACCTTGGAGATGCAGTTACTGGCGGAGGAATACATGGTAAAGATTTATCAAAATCAGATGTATCAATAAATATTTATTGCCATATAATTGCAAATGAAACTAATAATATAGTCACAGCCCTATGTGCCATTGGCGATAAGGAAATAATGTTTAATTTTTATGAAAATAACCATGAGTCAAAATTAATAAAAAATCAAAAAATTAAATATGATACAATAGTATCAGAAGCAAAAAAATTTATTACAAATATAGGCGGTTTTGAAAAATTGGCTGAGTGGGGTTTGATAAGATAAATATTGTTTTAAAACTTTAACTATAAAAATATAAGGAGTTTATATGTCAGAAAAAAAATCAAGTACTTCTACAACGAGAAGTAATTTCACTGGAAAATTAGGTTTTGTTCTTGCTGCCGCAGGTTCTGCTGTAGGTCTTGGAAATCTTTGGAGATTTCCATATTGTGCTGCAAAATATGGCGGCGGAATGTTTCTATTTTTATATGTCATACTTGCTTTAACATTTGGATTTTCACTTATGGTTGCAGAAATTGCTATAGGTAGAAAAACTAAATTAAGTGCAATTGGTGCTTTTGACAAATTAAAGGCAGAATACTATTTTATAGGTGTTCTTGCTTCCCTTGTCCCTATCATAATAACACCTTATTATTCTGTAATAGGTGGTTGGGTTATGAAATTTTTATGGATGTATATAACAAATCCAGTAGAACAAATTGCTATGACAAATGAACAAGGACTCACTGTATTTGAAGAATTCATTTCTTCGCCTGTTGAACCACTCATTTGGTTCTTACTCTTCCTTGGAATTACAATATTTATTATTGCAATTGGAGTAGAAAAAGGAATTGAAAGATCAAGTAAAATTTTAATGCCTGCACTTGTATTACTTGTAGCTGTAGTAGCAATATATAGTTGCACCTTACCTGGTGCTATAGATGGAATAAAGTATTATATGATGCCAAATATAAATGATTTGTCAGTTAAAACAGTTCTTTCCGCTATGACACAACTTTTTTATTCACTCTCTCTTGCTATGGGAATAATGATTACTTATGGTTCATATATGAAGAAAGATATAAACATTGAGACTTCTGTTTGGCAAATAGAAATATTTGATACAATAATTGCATTTCTTGCAGGTCTTGCCATAATTCCTGCAGTATTTGCATGTGGCTCACCAGAAAATTTAAAAGCAGGTCCGAGCCTCATGTTTATAATTCTTCCACAAGTTTTTACAAGGATGAGAGCCGGAAGGTTTATTGCCATTTTATTTTTCTTTTTAGTATTCTTTGCTGCATTAACTTCTTCAATATCGCTTTATGAAACTTGTATATCAATAATACAAGACAAATTTAAACAAAAAAGAACACCGTCAATTGTATTCTCTTTGTTAATATGCATCATTATAGGTCTTTTATCTTCACTTGGGTATGGACCTTTATCAATGATTACATTCCTCGGAATGCAGTTCCTCGATTTATTTGATTTTATTTCCAATTCTGTACTTATGCCTATTGTTGCATTCTTCACTTGTATATTTGTAGGTTACATAATTAAACCAAAAACAATAATACATGAAGTTGAAAGTTCAGGTAATGAGTTTAAATTGAAGTCGCTCTTTACAGTAGTCATTAAATATATAGCTCCTATCCTTATCGTAATTATTTTAATAGCATCTATACTTCAAGCATTTGGAAAAATAAGTATGTAATAAAAAAAGAAAAGCATTGTTTCCTAAAAGGCACATTGCTTTTCTTTTTTATTGTAATTTTTATCTATTTTTTAGATACATCAACACCAAAATATTTCTCTGATAAACTAGAGAGAGTACCATTTTCTCTAAGCTTTTCTATTGCCTTATTTATTTCTTCTTTTAAACTATTTACATTTTTACCCTTTCTCATAGGAATTACAACATTTGATACCTCTTCAGTCAATGCAGCTATTTTTATATTAGCCTCCTTATGCTCTTTGATATAGTCATAATATGTTACTTCTGCATTTAGAGTGGCATCTATTCTTCCACTTGTAAGTAATTCAAAAGTTTGATTCAAATCATCAACACCAGTTACTTTTGCACCATATTTCTCTGCTACACTTGCATATGTTGAAGATACTGTATTAGCCGTCGTTTTATCCTTTAAATCTTCAAATGACTTTATTTCATTATTATCACTTCTCACTATCAATGCAGTTTTCATATATGCATATGGAGTAGAAAAATCAAACTTTTTTCCTCTCTCTTCTGTCTCTTCAACTCCATTTACCATTATGTCATATCTACCAGCACTAACCCCTTCAAGAAGTCCATCCCATTCTCCTTCTACAAATATCACTTCTACTCCTAATATCTTGCCAATTTCTTTTGCTACTTCAACATCAAAGCCAACCAAATCACCATTTTCATCATGATATGTCCAAGGTGCCCATGTCCCTTCCATAGCAACGACCATATTCCCTTTTTTTCTGATGCTAAGAAGTAAATCTTCTTTATCAATTTCGCTAACACAAGATGTTGTAAAAGACATAAGTAACATTAAAACAAACAGTCTAATCTTTTTTAAATTCATATAATTCTCCTTTTTTTATTTTTTTATTGGGTGATGACATATAATAGAATACTCATTAAGAGCTTTAAATTCATATCCATTTTCTATTGCATAATTTATAAAATTATCAATTGTATTTATTGTTGTAATTTTAGTATCATGAAATAGTATTACACTTCTATTTTTATTTGCACTCACACCATCAATAACATTATTTAATATTATTCCTTCATTAATTCTTAATGCACTGTCCCCTGATGTTACATTCCAATCATAATATACATATCCCATATCTTGCA
>CAMJKC010000040.1 GCA_946406305.1 uncultured Lachnospiraceae bacterium | reverse complement strand
GATTTACTTGAACTTGTTGATTTAAGAGATAAAGAGAAGGCATATCCTTCACAACTTTCAGGAGGTCAAAAACAAAGAGTAGCAATAGCGAGAGCTCTTGCAACTAATCCAAAAGTGATATTGTGTGATGAAGCGACGAGTGCACTTGACCCAAAAACCACAATACAGATACTTAACTTGTTAAAAAAAATAAATAAAGAGTTAAATGTTACTATAGTTATGATAACTCATCAAATGAGTGTTATAGAAACGATATGTGACAGAGTTGCAATTATAGATAGTAGTAAAATTGTAGAAGAAGGAAAAGTTAAAGAAGTATTCAGGCACCCAAAATCGGATATTGGCAAAAAACTTATATTTGGTAATTATATAGAGAATATAAATGATTTAAACTTTAAATCAGGTGGAGAAAAAATAAGAATTGTATTTGATGGGACAAAAACTGGAGAGCCTATTATTTCTTCAATGATATTAAAGGCGAATGAGAAATGTAGTATATTATTTGCCAATGCAAAAGAACTTGACGGAAATGTATTTGGCGAGATGGTTATAGAGTTACCAGAAGATAAAGAAAAATCAGAAATGATGAAACAGTATCTAAAAAGTATCAATGTGACATTTTGGGAGGTATAAGATATGGGGTTTGACTTTTCATTATATGGAGTGGCTATTTTAGAATCACTATTTATGGTTTTTTTGTCATCTCTCATCTCATATATCATAGGCATACCTGTTGGAATAATACTTTTTATTACAGATAAAGACAGTTTAGCTCCAAATAGAATTGTATACAATTTATTGTCAATAGTAGTAAACATACTTAGGTCTATACCATTTTTGATACTACTTGTTATGGTATTGCCACTTACAAAAATGATAGTAAAAACTACTATAGGCTCTGCCGCTGTAATACCGCCACTCGTAATTTCGGCGAGTCCATATATAGCTCGTATGGTAGAGTCATCACTTCAAAGTGTTGACAAAGGTGTTATAGAAGCAGCAAAGGCTATGGGAGCTACTAATTTTCAAATCATAAGAAAAGTTTTATTAGTAGAAAGTAAGCCATCACTTCTTGTAGGTGCAGCGATATCTATAACTACAATTTTAGGATATTCTGCTATGGCTGGAATTGTAGGAGGTGGAGGACTTGGAGATGTAGCTATAAGATATGGTTACTATAGGTATGAGCAGTTAATTATGTATGTGGCAGTAATTTTTTTACTTATAATGGTGCAAATAATTCAAACGATATTTATGGAGATGTCAAAAAAAGTAGATAAAAGAGGTAAAATTTAATAAAAATATATAGTTATTTTATAAGTATTGTAGTATAATATAAAAAAATTTTAGGAGGCCTTTATGAAAAAGTATTTAGTGTTAGTTTTATTGTTAATTGTAGTAAGTATATCTATAGGATGTTCTGGTGATGATGGAAAAGAGAAAATAACAGTTGCAGCGACTCCAGTTCCACATGCTGAAATATTAAAAGAAGCAAAATCTCTTATGAAAGAAAAAGGATATAATTTAGTTATAAAAGAATTTTCTGATTATGTAACTCCAAACCTTGCAGTAGACCAAAATGAAGTAGAAGCAAATTTTTTCCAACATGTTCCATACCTCGATGACTTCAACAAAGAGAGAGGGACACATATAGTTTCTATCGGTGCAGTTCACTATGAACCATTTGGTATATATAAAGGTCAAAAAAAATCATTAGAAGAATTATCTCAAGGTGACAAGATAGCAGTTCCAAACGACATAACTAATGAGGCGAGAGCACTTCTTTTACTTGAGAGTGCGGGTATTATAAAATTAAAAAATGGAGCATCTCTTACTGCAACTATAAGAGATATAGTTGACAACCCATATGATATTCAAATAGTAGAAATGGAATCTGCTCAAATACCAAGAGCACTTGATTCAGTTGCAGTTGCTTGTATGAATGGTAATTATGCAATAGAAGCAGGATTTAAAGTGAGTGAAGCTTTATATATTGAAGATCAAAATTCAGAAGCGGCAGTAAAATATGCAAATGTAGTTTGTGTAAAAGAAGGAAGAGAAGAAGAAGAGTGGGCAAAAGCTTTGATAGAAGCGTTAAAGTCAGACAAAATCAAAAACTTTATTGAAAAGAAATATGAAAAATCAGTTATTGCAGTTGATTAGTGTAATAAAGTCAAGAAAAGAAAATGTAATTTTAGCAAGAAATGCAATATATACAGCTCTATATGTTGTCTTATGTTATATTTTTCAGCCAATAAGTTTTTATGCTATTCAATTTAGGGTAGCAGAAAGTATGATGATATTTTCAATTTTTGATGAGTATGCCATAGTTTCATTGACTATTGGTTGCTTTATATCAAATTTGTTACTTACTGGAAATATATTTGACATAATATTTGGAAGTTTAGCCACATTGATTGGATTATTCATATCAAAATTTATAAAAACAAAAAATTATTTTTTAAAAATGTTGCCAGTTATTTTATCAAATGGAATAATTATACCTTTTGTCCTAAAATATGGATATGGCTTAAATGATATAGTGTTATATACTGAGTTTTTATTTGTGACTATTGGTGAGGCTTTGGTTTTATATACAGTTGGGTATGTTCTATATTCAAACATAAATAGAATATTTTAAAAGGGCTGTCGTTATGGAAAAGTTGAAAGAAAAACTATTTTATATTCATTTTTTTTTAATAGGAATACTATATGATATATTATTTAGTATATTTGCATTGAATAAAATTGAGTATAGTGGTTTAGTTGTTCTAGGTTTTAATTTATCGGTAGGAATTATTTTCTTTGTCATTTATAAAATATGGGATAAAATTGCTTTATACCTATTTAGAGTTTATTTAGCAATTTTAACCATATTTTATATTACAGAGATTATCATATATAAAGTCTTTGGCAATTTTTTATCTATTTTTGAAATTATTCACAGTGTAAAGCAGGTTTATAGTGAATACAGTAGCGATGCATTTGATATAGTATTAAAAAATATATATGTAGTTGTTGTTTTCATTCTCATATATATTTTTGTTGTCCTATTTGAAATAAAAGTTACAAAGAGTGAGAATAGTAAAGAGACAATAAAAAATAAATATATTTATTTATATTATATTATTCCAGTTTTCTTTTTGATTTATAGAATATTTATAAGTCCTGTGTATATTAGTAACATTGATTTTACTTTAGATATAGAAAAATTTGGGTTAGTTGTCGGTTCAGTTAAAAATGCTTTTGAAAAGGAAGAAAAAATAAGTGATTATGAAGATTCACTTGTTGACAATAAAGAAAATAATAAAAAAGAGGATGATAAAAAAGAGGATGATAAAAAAGAGGATGATAAAAAAGAAAATCGCAGTACTCTTATTTTCCCTGAAAATAGTTTAAATATTGATTTTGATAAATTGGAAGATGAAAAGAGACCTGACTTTATAGAAATGAACAACTACCTAAAGAGTTTAAAGCCAACAAACAAAAATAAATATACAGGTATATTTGAAGGAAAGAATTTAATACTAATTTGTGCAGAGGCATTTTCTTATAAGGTTATTGATGAACAATTGACACCAACACTATATAGGTTATATAACAATGGTTTTAGGTTTGAAAATTTTTATCAGCCTGCTTGGGGTGGTAGCACATCATCAGGGGAGTTTTCATTTTTAACAGGAATTATGCCTTATGGTGGTGCAAAGGCAATGAGAGATATAGAAGGGCACGATTTATGTTTTACAATGGGAAATGAGCTCATGAGAAAGGGGTATCAATCAATAGCATTTCACAGTGGAAATCATACATTTTACGATAGGGATAAAACTCACACATATTTGGGTTTTGAAAAATTTATAGCTACTGGGAATGGCATGGAAGAGATTGCAGGAATAAAATACCCAGGAGACACTTTGCTTATAGAAAAGACACTTGACTATTATTATGAGAAGCGACCTTTTTGTTATTACTATATGACGATGAGTGGGCATGCTTGGTATAATAATGACAATAGTGGAAAAGTTAAGAAAAATATAGATAGATATTTAGAGAGATACGGAAATACATATTCAAGAGACATTAAAAATTATATATGTTATCAACTTGAGCTTGAAGATGCATTAACTAAAATGTTAGAGTTTTTAGAAAAGAATGAAATTTTAGATGATACAGTTATATGTATGACTTCTGACCACTACCCTTATGGTCTAACGGGTGACCAATACGAATCAAATAAGGTTGAATATAAAAATTATTTAGAAGAGTACTATGAGAAAGTTAATATGGATAGTTATGACAGAGATAAAAACTCATTGATTATATGGTCTGGTTGTCTTGAAAATAAATACAAAAATATGGATAGAACTGTAACGGATGTTGTTAGTAGTATAGATATTTTACCAACGCTGCTTAATTTATTTAATTTAAAATTTGATTCAAGATTACTTGTTGGGAGAGATGTATTCTCTAATGCAACGCCGTTTGTTGCATACCTAAATGGCATTTTCATAACAGATTTTGGAAAATATGATTTGGCTACAAGAAAAATGATTTCAAAAGATGGGCATAAATATGATAATGAATATACAAATAGTTTAAAAAATTTAGTTAGACAAAAAATTTTATTTTCAAAGTTTATAATAAAAAATGATTATTATGCATATTTGATAGACAAAGGTGCATTAGATATTTATGATTAAGGATATGAAAAAAATTTACTTTATAGGTATTGGCGGTATATCGATGAGTGGCATAGCTCTTTTGTTAAAAGAAAGAGGGTGCGATGTTTTAGGTTCTGATATTACTGAAACGAGTATTACTTTAATATTAGAAGAAAAAGGCATAAAAATAGATTACTCTCAGAGTGGAAGCTTATTGTCAAAAGATATAGATTTAGTAGTATGCACAGCTGCTATAAAAGATGATAATTTTGAATTTTTAAAAGCAAAAAAAATGGGTTTAAATATTATTTATAGGTCAAAACTTCTGGGCGAAATAATGAAGGACTATAAAATTCGCATAAATGTAGCTGGGACACATGGAAAGACCACCACAACTTCAATGATTTCAAAAGTTTTAATAGATGAAAAATTAAACCCTACAGTGTCAATAGGTGGAGTTTATGAATATATAAATGGCAATATGTATATAGGTGGAAATGAAATATTTTTAACTGAGGCTTGTGAATATACAAATAGTTTTTTAGATTTTTTTCCAACTTGTGAAGTGATTACAAATATAGAAGAAGACCATTTAGATTTTTTTAAAGATATAAACGACATAAGAAATTCGTTTAAAAAATTTATAAATCTTATGGATGAAAATTCAATGTTGATTATAAATAATCGTATAGATGATATAAATTATCTAATAAAAGATTATAAAGGAAAAGTCATCTATTATGGTTTTGACAACAAAGGGTATCACCCATTAAATGTTGAAAATGGAGATAGCAATCATTATCATTATGATTTATATAATGGCAGTGAGTATATAGGAAAAGTGAATTTGAATATTTTAGGCATACATAATGTAGAAAATTCTGTTGCTGTATTTGCTACTCTTTTAAATATGGGAATACCATTTGAAGATATAAGTAAGAGCATAGAAGAGTTTTATGGGACAGAGAGAAGGCTTGAATATAAAGGAGAAGTTAATAAAGTTAAGGTTTATGATGACTATGCCCATCATCCAAGCGAAATAAGGGCGAGTATTAAAGCACTTAAGCCACTTTTAAATAATAATCAAAAAATGTATCTTGTATTTCAGCCACATACTTATACAAGGACGAAAGCACTATTTGATGAATTTGCAGATGTGCTATCAGAAGTTGAGGATTTAATTATTATAGACATATATGCCGCAAGAGAGAAAAATGAGTATAATATCTCATCAAATGATTTAGTAATGAATATAAATAATAAATATAATAAACATGCGATATACATAAAAGAGATGGACGCTGCTGTCAAGTTTTTATGTGATAAAATAAAGCCTTTTGACATAGTTGTAACTATGGGAGCAGGAGATGTATATAAAGTAGCGGATAATTTTATAAACATAATGAAAAATAAAAATAATATTTAAAAATTTAATTTGTATTTTATTTATAAAAATATTCAATGAAATTTAAGTTTTCAACATTTAAAAATTTTTTTTGTTTATAATTTTGTTGAAATATATGTATATATATTTTTTCCCTATGATATAATATGTCTATAATTTATTTAGAGGTGTACTATGAACGAAGACACAAAAGATTTATACGACATTAATGTTACAGTAATTTCAAATAATTTTTTAGAAAAACACTTGGCAGATGCAAATTCAGAATATGTAAGAGTATATATATATTACCTTTGGAAGAAAAATGAGAAGATGACAGTTTCAGATATAGCAGATGCATTAAACTTAACAGAGAATGATGTAGAGAGAGCATTAAAGTATTGGACCAAACAAAAAGTTTTACAAAAAAATGCTGTATCAAAAATTTCAAATCATAATCAAAAAAATGAAGATGAAGAAATAAAAAATAAATCTCCGGAACCAAAAAATATTGTCAAACTAAATGCAATAAAAAAAGATACGATGCCTCTAAAAGAAGCAATACTATATGCAGAAAAAATGCTTCCTGCATTTTCAAGTGTTCAAAAAGAATTTTTCAAATATATGTATGAAGAATATGATATGTCTGCTGAACTAATTGAATATTTAGTAGATTTTTGTATAGAAAAAGAAGTGACTACAAATAGCTATATGAAAAAAATTGCTACCTCTTGGTATGAACAGGGTATAAAAACTGTTGAAGAAGCTAAGAGTTATGTAAAGAGTTACAGTAGTAAAAAATATTCAAAAAAAGGAAAAGAGCCTTTAAGCAACTCAAGACAAGTTGACTACGACAGTAACTTTTTTGAAAATTTAAAAAAAAGAGTGAGTAAGTAATGTATAATAGTGTTGATGACATAAAAAATGAATATAGCAAATTATATTTACAGCATATTGAGGAGTTTAATAATTACAAAGAAGAGTTATATTCAAAGTTCCCAAAACTAAAAGAGATTGAAAATAGCATTACGAGCTTAAAATTTGAGAAAGCAAAATTAAGTATTGCAAATGAGGATTCAACTGAGATAGACAAAAAAATCAAATCATTAGAGGATGAAAAAAACAAATTTTATAAAACAAACAACATAAATAATAAGTTCAAAATAAAATATCTATGTGAGGACTGTAAAGATACAGGTTATATAGATGGTGTAAAGTGTCATTGCTTTGTAGACAAAGAGATAGAGATGTTAAAAAATATATCACACTTTGATGCCATCGCTAATAATGATACTTTTGAGAATTTGAATTTTAATTTTTATAACCAAAATATAGAAGTAACTGACGGACTTTCCTATAAAGAGTATATGAATACAGTAATTTCTGACATAGGGAAAAAGATTTTAGATATCAAAAAGAACCCAATCAATGTTTTTTTCACTGGGCTCACAGGGACAGGAAAAACTTTTTTGGCAAGGTGTATAGGTAATTCACTACTTGAAAAACATAAATCAGTATTTTACTTGTCTGCAAGTGATTTAGTATCTGCCATATACGATAACAAATTAAAAGAATATATATATATTACAGATGTGCTTATAATTGATGATTTAGGAAGTGAGTATATAACTGATTTTTCAATTACACAAGTGTTCAATGTTATCAATAAGCGATTAGTAGAAAGGAAATCTACTATCATAACTTCAAATTTATCTTTTAATGAATTAAAAAAGAATTATGATGACAGAATAACATCAAGAATTTATAATGAGTATTATCTTGTTAGACTTGATGGAAAAGATTTGAGAGGTATAAAGAATGGGATTGAGTAATAATTATGAAAATGACATTTTGACAGATAGGACAATGGGAAATTTATGTCTTATGCCACTAAGAGGCACTGAAGACATGACAAAAGAAATTGATAGTTATATTAGAAATTGGAGAATCAAGTCTGTAGAAAATATTGCAAAAGAAAATATACCTTCTGGGTATATAAAAGATACTTATATATCTTTCCCAACTATATGTAGGTTTGGGACAGGAGAGGCGAAAGGACTTTTGACTTCTACGGTAAGAGGGTATGACATTTTTATAATAGTAGATATTACGAATTATGCTCAAACTTATAGCCTTGCAGGCAATATAAATAGAATGTCACCTGATGACCACTTTCAAGATTTAAAAAGGGTAATAGCGGCAACCAATGGCAAGGCAAAAAGAATAAATGTGATAATGCCTTTTTTGTATGAAGGGAGACAACACAATAGGTCAGCGAGGGAATCGCTTGATTGTGCTATGATGTTGCAAGAACTTGTAAATATAGGTGTAGATAATATTATTACAGTTGATGCACATGACCCAAAGATAGTAAATGCTATACCACTTTCAAGTTTTGACAGCATTAGTTGTTATTATCAATTCATACAAACATTACTCAATAGTTATGAAGATATAAAAGTTGACAGTGACAGTTTGATGATGATTTCGCCTGATTCAGGAGCAATGGCAAGGAATATTTATTTTGCGAATGTCTTAGGTGTTGATTTAGGAATGTTTTATAAGAGAAGAGATTATGCACATGTAGTAGACGGTAGGAATCCAATAATTGCCCATGAGTTTTTAGGAAACAGTGTAGAAGGTAAAGATGTCATAATAGTAGATGATATGATTTCATCAGGTGATT
Organism: uncultured Lachnospiraceae bacterium; assembly: GCA_946406305.1. Classification (GTDB taxonomy): domain Bacteria; phylum Bacillota; class Clostridia; order Lachnospirales; family Lachnospiraceae; genus UBA3633. The sequence goes on along the minus strand of CAMJKC010000040.1, from coordinate 2,589 downwards.
CACTTATTGATACTGCAAACGAGTTAAAAATTAGAAAAGCAAAAAGGGTATTTGCTTGTTGCACATTTGGGCTCTTTACACATGGGCTTGAGAGGTTTGATAGTGCATATGAAAAAGGAATCATAGATGGAATATTAACTACAAATTGCATATATCAAATTCCAGAGCTTTTAAAAAGAAAATGGTATCGCAGCGTAGATGTCACAGAGTATTTAGCAAAGATTATAGACTGCATAAATCATGATAGTTCAATAAGTAGTTATCTCGACCCAGTTGAAAAAATACATATGTTTGTAAATAAGTATAAAAGCAAGTGTTCTAAATAGAACACTTTGTTGTATTTTAGAGGACACTATGAAATATGTAAATGATTTTTATGATTATGAAGTTATAGATTGTGGTGACTTTGAAAAAATTGAAAGGTTTAGAGATATATATTTAAGAAGACCAGACCCACAGGCTATATGGCATATGAAAAATAGTAAAAAAATAAATGTAGATGCAGTTTATCATAGAAGCAGTAAAGGTGGAGGGAGTTGGGAGTTTTTTAAAGAAATAAATACTTGGCAAATAAAATATGACTTATCAGCTAAAGATAAAATTATATTTAACTTAAAGCCATTTTCATTTAAGCACACAGGTGTATTTCCAGAGCAGGCAGTAAATTGGAAATTCATATACGATAGAGTAAAGAGTAAAAATAATTTAAAAATATTAAATTTATTTGCATATACCGGAGGTGCGACTATTGCCGCTGCACTTGCAGGTGCAAATGTCACACATGTTGATGCATCAAAAGGCATAGTTTCATGGGCTAAAGAAAATGCAATTTCATCAAATGTGAGTCATGACAAAATAAGGTGGTTAGTTGACGATTGCAGGAAATTTATAAATAGAGAGATTAGAAGGGGAAGTGTTTATGATGGAATAATACTTGACCCTCCATCTTATGGTAGAGGAAGTAATAATGAAGTGTGGAAGTTAGAAGATGATATATATGATTTTTTAGTTTTAATTTCAAATGTTGTAAATAAAGAAAATGGATTTGTATTATATAACTCTTATACCACAGGGCTTCAACCAGCAGTATTAAAATATATGCTGAGTGAAGTTTTTGAAAAAAAATTTTCAGGAACGGTAGAAAGTTATGAAATAGGAGTAAAGGTATCGTCAACTGGGTTATATTTACCAGAAGGATGTAGTGGGGTATGGTATAGATGATATTAAAGAACATAAAAATTTTAAAAATTTTTGAATTTCTCACTTTGTCGGTTTTACTTATAGCAATATGTAAATTTGTTAATAATAATATTTCTATCCGTTCGCTATATATGGATGATTTATCAAATTATTATTATTTTCTTAGGCAAAATATATTTGAATATTCTTTTGGTGTAGTAGAAAAACAAGTGCATTATAGACCTGTTTTTTATTTTTTATTATATATATATTTTATTTTCATTACAGGAAATATTGCTCTGTCTGTAAAAATAAATATTATAATCACTGCTATGACTGGAGTGCTTTTGTATTACATATCAAAAAGAATTAAAATAAATTTTGTGTTTTCAATTTTAATCTCAATAATGTTTTTATTTTCAAGGTTTTCAATATTTCAAATAGGTCAATGTATAGGTATAATAGACTCAGTTTCACTAATACTTTCACTATTTATTTTTATTTTGTGTTATGATTTTATAAGGACAGGAAAAAAAATAAATATCATATATCTGTTATTTTTTTTAGTATGCTTTACTCATGAGAGGTATATGTGCCTTTTTGTGTTAATATTAGCTTCTTTACTCTTGTGTGATAAGATAGACAAGAAGAATAAGATAAAAAATTTTTTACTTCTTATTTTAATCGCTACTTCAATTTTTTTGATAAGGTATTTTCTTCTTGGATTCTTGATTCCAAGGGGAACAGCTAAAACTGTAATTACGGAGACCTTTACAGTAAAACAGTTTTTAAGACATATATTTGAGCAGTTTGGTTATATATTAGGATATAATTTGGGGCCAGATTATTTGTGTGGTATTCCTTATAAAAATATAAATAATATTACGGCGGAAAATATTATTTCCATATATTCTTTTATTTTACTTTGGATTGTTGCTATGTATCTTATATATAAAATTTTTATCTTATTTAAGAAAAAAAATGTAAAACTAATTTTTGATGATATATTTTTCATATCATATATATTATCTTGTATTGTGGCAAGTAGTGTAACATTTAGATTAGAAATGAGATGGATATATTCAAGTTATGCAGTTTTTTTAATATATATGGGATATATGGTTACATATTTATTTAAAGTATTAACCAAGACGAAGGTGGTTTTAAAAATTTTATTTGTTTTATTTTTTGTTTTTCAAATATTGACAGAGAGTTTTTATAGAAAGTATTCTGACAATATATATTTCTTAAATGATTTAAAAGAGACAAATTCAATAGCAGACTCAACAATTTATGAATATGGTGAAGATGTTTTAACTAATAAAAAAATATATATTACAAATAAAGCATTCAAATTATCGGGGTTATGGTATAGGCATTTTTTTAAATGATTGTGATTTTCAAAGATAT
>CAMJKC010000039.1 GCA_946406305.1 uncultured Lachnospiraceae bacterium | reverse complement strand
AGTGACAATAAAGTTACTATTCCACACTTTCTATATTTTTTCATAAACAACATAATTATTGCAATTATAAAAAATATAGCTCCTTTGTTTCCTAAAAAAGCTAAAAAATTTGCAAATAGATTTAGAACTGGTGCACTATAGGTTGCAAGTTTGTGGTGGAAACTCATTATTAAATAATCAAACTCAAAAAATTCTGTATTTAAAAAATTGTAAAACATATTTATCTCCTATATTTATATTTTTTTTGTAGCACTCTTAAGCCACTTTTTTACTTCTTTACTCAAATATTTTGACATTATTTTATATATTCTCTCATTATACATATTTAGTCTATTTTTATCATCACTATTTAACATATTTTTATCTATTAAATCAGAGTCAAAAGGGCAAAGTGTAAGTGTCTCAAATTTTAAAAATTGTCCAAATTTATTTGATGTATCGTTTTTTGTCAATGTGTCAACTTCAAGTCTTATCCCATATTTATTTTCTATATATATAGCAGGCTCTGCAGACTGAACCTCATCTATCTCTATTATCTTCATCTTATTATTTTTTGAATAAATATTATTCCCAAAATGAACATCTGAAAATGTTCCTATACCATGTCCCGTTGAATGATTATAATCTAAATATTCATTAAACATATTAGACCTTGCTAAAAAATCTATTTTATCATAAGTAGTTCCATTTTTAAACTTTTGAAATAATATATTTAACAAAGATTTGAGAACTAAGGTATAATTTTTTTTCAACTCAAGAGGTATTTTTTTATTATCTCTATATAAACTAATTGTCCTCGTGACATCTGTAGTTCCACCTAAATAATGTCCACCAATATCTATAAGTAATATATTATCATTTTTTATTATTTTTGAAAAATTTTTTTTAGGAGAATAATGTGGCATAGAAGAATTTTCTCCATAGGCTACAATAGTATTGAAGCTCGTCGTCACATAATCATCACTCCTTTTAATACTATCTAAAAAACTTTTTACATCATACTCCGATAATTTACATTTGTCAAAATTAAAATGTTTTAAAATATATATCACATTTATTAAAAATTTTGAATCCAGTATATTTATTTTATGCAAATTTTCAATTTCTTTTTTTGTTTTCCTCGTATTAATTCTTGTAAAAACTGAATTATCTTCATTATGAATAATTACTTTTTTGTTATTTTTTATGCACTCATAAGTATAGTAATTATTTGCCTTGTAGTCTATGACCACATTCTTAATATTTTTTTTGAAAACCAAGTCTATATTTTTTAAATCTTTATAAAAATCATCTTCCCTCTTTAAATATATATTATTGTCCTTTAAATACTTAGATATATTTTTACTATTTTTTATATTTGAATATAGAATGCTGAATTTGTCAAAAATTATCAAATGCCCTTTTATATAAATATCATTATCACATTTTGTAACTCTTCTAATATTAGTTAAAGTTGCTATTTCATTTAGATTTGAGGTTATATAAAAAAAGTTATCTATTTTATAAATTCTTTTTAATTCATTATATAAATTAAAAATTTTTACTCTTGCCTTATATGATGTGTATCTATTTTCTAAAAAAAAGCACTCTTCAATATTTACTTCATCATTAAAATCAAAATTTCTAATTCTTATTTTTTTATCTCCAAATATATTTTTTAAGCTATTCACTTCATCTATTGATATTTTTTTAGAGTTTAAAATTAAAGTTTCATTGTTTTTTATTTTAGTTTTTAAAAAATCTGTCTCACTAAACTCTCTACTTATTTCTATAACTTTTGTATTTTTACATTCATTTTTAGCTTGAAGTGTATATCTCCCATCAACTAACAAAAATGTGTTTTTACTATCAACTAATATGCTCCCTGTGTCACCTGTGAATTTTGTAAATTCATATACAATGTTATCGTTAAGTTTTTTGTTTTCTAAATATTCACTTGATATTTTATCATAAAAAAATTGATTCTTATTTAAAATTTTTAATATATATTCTTTAGTATAATTTTTATTTATCATTTATATGTTACCTTTACATCATCTTCATTAAACATAATATTTAAGTCAGAAATTAAATTTTCATTGACATTTACACCAAATCCCAAATCTTCAGTTTGTTTGTCATCTTCAATATATATATTACATTTATCTTGACCAGTATATTTAAAAAACAACTCTCTTATATCCTCTTTTTTACTTTCATATTCTTCTCTGCTTTTTATTCTAATCCATACTGTCTTCTGTATCAGTCTCACCTTGTCAGCTACTATCTCGCCAGCACTTCCATTGTCTCTAAACTGAACTCTACCTTCAACAACGACAATGTTGTTCTTTTCTAATATTTCTTCTACCTCATTTAAAAGTTTGCCAAATATTATGACATTAAATTCTCTGTTCATATCTTCAACATGTAGTGTCGCCCATCTTGAATTTTTTATTCTTATGATGACATCATTTATAACGACAAGTGTTTTAACTCTATCTCCATCTATAGATGCCTTCTCAACAATTTCTCCATTTTCATCGCTTTCAATGAATAAATCATTTGAATTTAATGTGACATTTTTTTCTATGTAATCTTTATATCTAAGGAGTGGACTTCCTGATAAATATATCCCACATATATCTTTTTCTAAAAACAATAGTAGTTCGTGTTGCATTTCTTTAATATTTTTTACTGTATCTATTATTTTTTTATCTTCATCTTCTTCAATCACATCTTCATGCAAAAAATCAAAAATAGTTGGACCAGTATCTTTGTCATCTATTTTAAAATATGTATTTATTTTTTGATTTCTATTTCCATAAAACTCATCAAATGCCCCACACCATATCAAGTTTTCTATTGCCTTCTTATTTACTTTAACTTTAATAAATCTTTTTATAGTTTTTACAAAACCATCATAAGGTCCATTTTTTTCTCTTTCTTCCAAAATATCACTTGCAACATTTTGACCGATGCCCTTTAATGCTGCAAAGCCCATTCTTATATTGTCTCCTTCAACCGTAAAGTTTACTTTTGACTTATTTACATCAGGAGGCAATATTTTTATTCCTTCGTAAAGTATAGCATTTACATAATTTTGTAATTCTTCATTTTTCTCTATGACCGAATTACACATACTCGTATAAAAATATAACCTATAGTAATGCTTTAAATATGCAGTTTGATATCCGAGTATTGCATATGATACTGCATGAGGTTTGTTAAATGCATATTTTGCAAACTCCATCATATCATCAAATATTTTATTTGCAACTTTTTCACTTATCCCTCTCTTTATGCAACCATCTATATTAAATTCACTATTGCCATATAAAAATGTTTTTCTCTCTTCAACCAATATATCTGTTTTTTTCTTTGCCATAGCATATCTAACTATGTCCGCTCTGCCAAAACTATAGCCTGCAAGTTTTTGGACAATTTGCATAACTTGCTCTTGATATGTTATACAACCATATGTAGGAGAAAGTATCTCTATGAGCTCATCACAATCATATTTTATAGAATTCTTATTTTTCTTGCCCTGTATATATTTAGGAATATATTGCATAGGACCTGGTCTATACAAACTTATTCCTGCAATTATATCTTCAAGACAACTTGGCTTTAACCTCTTCATAAAATTTGTCATTCCATCTGACTCAAGTTGGAAAACACCTAATGTATCTCCTTCAGATATCATGTCATAAACTTTTTGGTCCTCATAATCAATATTGTCTATGTCAACATCAATATTCAAATTTGTTTTTATATCTTCTACACAGTGCTTTATAACATCAAGGTTCCTAAGTCCCAAAAAGTCCATCTTAAGCATTCCTAAATGCTCAAGGTCAGTCATTGTGTATTCGGTAGTTATAATATCTTCTTTACTTCTTGAAAGTGGGACAAAATTAGTAACTACATCTTTTGCTATTAAAACACCTGAGGCATGTATAGATGCCGCACTCGGTATTTTTTCTATCCTCATTGCTGTATCTATTATATACTTCACTTGGCTATCAGAATTATATTCATCTCTGAAATTTAAAATTCCCATCCTCTCATTGGTGCTATATTCTTCTATGTCATCATTTAATAATTCATATAAACCTTTGTTCTTTTGCATAAATTTAGGTAACATCTTCGTTATTGCTCCCATTCTTGCATAAGGAACATCCATAACTCTTCCAACAGATTTAATTACATTTTTAGCTCCAAGTGTAGTAAAGGTCACTATTTGTGCAACATGGTCATCTCCATATTTTTCTCTCACATAATTTATAACATCATCTCTACCCTCATTGCTAAAGTCAGTATCTATATCTGGCATTGAGAATCTATATGGATTTAAAAATCTTTCAAATATGAGTTTGTGCTTTATAGGGTCCACATCTGTAATTCTTAGTAAATATGCAATAATACTACCTGCTGCACTACCTCTTCCAGGCCCTACAGGAATGTTATTTTTTTTCGCATAATTTATATAATCCCATACAATCAAAAAATAATCTACAAAACCCATATCAATGATTATTTTTAATTCGTAGTCAACTCTATTTCTTATTTCTTCTGTCACTTCTTTATATCTTTCATTTAGTCCTTCTTCTAATAATTTTTTTAAGTAATTGACATTTGTTTCTCCGTCAGGAATTTTAAATTTAGGAACATGGTATTCACACTTCTTAACAAATGAAGAAAAATCTTTTCCCTCATTCTCTTTTACTCTATTGATATTTTTTAATATATCTGCATAGTGATTTGAATTAAACTCCATAGTGACATTACATCTATCTGCTATTATTTGTGTATTATATACTGCCTCGTCATAGAATTTAAAATCATTAAGCATCTCTTCTTCTGTCTTTATATAATAATTATTTCCTACATATTTCATCCTGTCTGCATCTGCCAATTTTTTATTTGTTTGCATACAAAGGAGACAGTCATGCGCAAAAGCATCTTCAGGTAAAGTATAATGCACATCATTTGTAGCAACTACTAAAACATCAATAGTTTTAGCAAGTCTTATCAAATCTGTATGTATTTTTTGTTCCTCTGCCAAATTATGATTTTGTATTTCTATAAAAAAGTTATTTTTGCCAAATATGTTTATATAGTTTTCCGCTCTAAGTCTCGCTTCATAAAAATTTCCTTTAACTAATTCCTTTTGCACTTCTCCTGCAAGGCAAGCAGATAAGCATATCAACCCTTCGTGATATTTACTAAGTGTTTCATAATCCACTCTTGGCTTATAGTAAAAACCGTCAACGAAACCTGTTGATACTATTTTTAACAAATTTCTATAACCTATGTCATTTTCACACAATAAAATAAGATGATATCTCTCTTCATCTTTATTCCTTTCAAGCCTACTTCCGCTTACTACATACACCTCACAACCTATTATAGGCTTTATACCATTTGATATTGCAGTTTCAAAAAACTCAACTGCTCCATACATGACTCCATGGTCAGTAATAGCAATAGACTTTTGTCCTATATCTTTAGCCCTTTTTATTATGTCCTCTATTCTACCTGCTCCATCAAGTATGCTATATCCTGTATGCAAATGTAAATGTGTGAAACTCATCTAATCACTCTACCATTTCCTTTATCTTTTTTAATTTATGATTCAAATTGCTTTTTGATATTTTTACAACATCCGACAACTCACTCATAGTAGCTGTAGGATTATTTAACCTCGCTTCAATTACAATTTTCATCTTGTCATCAAGTTCTTCAAATTTCTTAATTTTAAGAAGTTTCTTTATATCACTTATCTGTCTAAGAGAAGCCTCTGTTGACTTTTTTATATTTGCAACTTCAAAATTTACAATGCGGTTAATATTTGAGTTTAGATGCCTCTTTTCTTCTTCCGTTTTAAACATTTCACTTGCCTTATCTGCACCCATATAATACAATAATTTAACTATTGATTCATAATCGTTTAAATAAACTATGTATCTATTTTTACTAATAGCTATTTTTGCACTAATTCCAACTTCATATAAAATAATTAAGACCTCGTTTGCATCATCTATATTTTTTAAATTAAACTGCAAACGGTATTCCGATGTTGGACTATTTACATATCCATTTTTTAAATAAAACTTAGCTATCTTTTTACTTTCTTTTAAACTATTTATTTCATCTTTAACTTTTTCGTTAAAAGATTCATTTTTTAAAATTTTCCCCATAATTTTATTTCTGGCTCTAAGTTAATATTGTAATAAGTTAGTATTCTACTTTGTATTTTCTCTATCAATTTATATACATCTGCTGCAGTGGCATTGCCAGTGTTTACAATAAAACCAGCATGCTTACTTGACACTTCTGCCCCTCCTACACTTTCACCTTGTAAATTACTCTCTTGTATAAGCTGTGATGCAAAAGCATTTTCTGGCCTCTTAAAAACTGAACCAGCCGATGGATATTCAAGTGGTTGCTTAATTGTCCTAAGGGCTGTAAATCTTGACATCTTCTTTCTTATTTCTTCTCCATCCCCTTCTCTTAATTGAAGTCTAACCTTTGTAACCACATACCCCATATCTTCTATTATTGAATGTCTATATGAAAAATCTAATTCATCTTTATACAAAGTTTTTATTTTGCTGTTTTCATCAATTACATCTACACTTAAAACTAAACTTGATATCTCTTTATCATATGCCCCTGCATTCATAGAAATTGCACCACCTATAGTCCCTGGTATTCCACAGAGAGGTTCAAAACCTGTAAGATTATTATTGCAGCACTCATCAGCTATTTGAACCATTAAAGCCCCTGCCTCTACAGATACTTTATTCCCTATGACATTAATTTTAGACATTTTATCTAATATATTTATAACACAACCTCTAACTCCCTTATCAGATACAAGTAGATTTGTGCCTTTTCCTATTATATAATACTTTATTCCCTTACTTCTCAAAAATCTCATTAAATCAACTAATTCAAACTCATTAGCTGGTATAACATATACATCGGCTGGTCCCCCTATTCTAAAACTTGTATGATTTGACATATTTTCTTTTAATAAGACTTTCATAAAATACTCCTCCCAATATTGAAATATTTTAGCATATTTGATAAAATATGTAAATTATGAAAAACAATGAATACATAGGAATTTTTGACTCTGGTTTTGGCGGGTTAAGTGTCTTAAACCAAATAAAACAGATTATTCCAAATGAAAATTTCATATTTCTATCTGATACTTTAAACAACCCCTATGGAAAAAAAAGTAAAGAAACAATAATAAATTTATCAAAAAATTGTGTTGAAAAATTGATAAATTTTAACTCAAAAATAATAATAATCGCTTGCAATACTGCCACAGTAACAAGTTTCAGTTTTTTATGTAAAATGTATCCAAATATTAAATTATTTGGTGTCTTCCCCACCTTATCACAAGTCTTGTATGAAGCAAAATATATAAAAAACACAAACATATCTATAAAAAGTGTTGAAGAAAAGCTTTTAAATATTAATATGGAAAAGAAAAAAAATAATATTCTAATTTTATCTACAACCGCTACTAAAAATAGTGACTATTTAAAAAATGAAATTAAAACTTATAAAAATTTTTTTAATATAAATGTTATAGCCGCCGATGAAATAGTAAAATACATAGAAACAGGATTTATAGACAAAGAGAATTTTGAAAACTATATAAAAGAATTATTAACTGATTACAAAAATGTTGACTATTTGATTCTCGGGTGTACTCATTTCATATTTGCAACAGACATAATAAAAAAATATATAAGTAAAAATACTAAAATACTAAATAACATTGACATACCTATTATGAATTGCATTCAATATTTAGAAAATAATAATTTATTAAGTGATAATAAAAACGGAACAGTTAAAATCATTGACTATGGTCTAACAGATAGTAGGCTCCAAATATATAACTCACTCATAGATAAAAACATTAAAGATTTTGAATTTATAAAATAACAAATTACACCTTTATACTTGCACCCTTAAACTTCCTATCTAAATTTCTTTTTATGTCTTTTTTCTTTATATCTTCTCTCTTATCATATTTTTTCTTACCTTTACATAAAGCTATCTCTACTTTCGCAAGTCCTTCTTTTAAATATACTCTAACAGGCAATAAACTATTACCAGATAACATAAGTTCTTGTTGTATCTTTAAAATCTGTTTCTTGTGTAAAAGTAACTTTCTTGTTCTTGTAGAGCCAACATTAAATATATTTCCTTTTTCATATGGGCTTATATTCATTCCAAAAATATATACTTCTCCTTTGTCAATCCTACATATACTCTCAGCTATAGAACACTTTCCCATCCTTAACGATTTTATCTCTGTCCCTTTAAGTGCTATCCCCGCTTCATATTTTTCAAGCACAAAATAATCATGATATATTTTTTTATTGTTTGAAATTAATTTCTCGCCCATATCATAATTTCTCCATATATTCAAAATCAATATTTCTCAACTCAACATCTACATTTTTTAATAAAACTCTTACTTTCATACCTATCGCAAATCTATTCTTTTTATGCTCTCCCACTAATTCATATCTATTTTCATCAAATATATAATAATCATCTAATGAACCAATTCTAACTAACCCTTCTACTGTATTTTCAAGCATAACATAAAATCCAAAACCTGTTATGCCAGATATACTTCCTTCAAAAATTTGACCAACCTTGTCTTCCATATATTCACATTTCTTCATCTGAGTCACATCTCTTTCACAATCTATAGCAACTCTCTCGGTTTTTGATATATGTTCCGAAATACTATCTAATATATTTTCATAATATACTTTTTTATCTTTATCTAATTGATTTTTAATTACATATTTTATAATTCTATGTATCATCAAATCATTATATCTTCTTATAGGCGATGTAAAATGTGTGTAATACTTTAATGCCAGAGCAAAATGTCCATCACAGCTCGTTGAATATTTTGCCTGACTCATTGACCTAAGTATAAATTTTTCAACGACATCTTTATATTCTTTTCCCTCTAAACCATTTATAATTTCTTGCAATTTTTTTGAGCTTAATTCTTTGTCATAGTTTAAACTTATACTATAGTTTGACAAGAACATTGAAAGAGTTTTAACTTTTTCAATATCACATGAGCTATGCACTCTGTAGAGAAATGGAATTTTCATATCACTAAAAGTCTTTGCAACTACATAATTTGCGAGAACCATAAAACTCTCTATTATTTTATTTGATTCATATATAGGATATTCAACTATATCAATAGGTTTTAAGTTTTCATCAACTTCTATTTTGCTCTCTGAAAAGTCAAAATTTATACTCCCATCCCTTCTTCTCTTTTCTTGCAAAATATTTGACAATTCATTCATTAAAAAAATCTCATCTTTCAGTTTTTCATACGAATCATCTACAAACTCCCCATTTAAAACATTGTGCACATTTTTATATGACATCCTCTTGTTGCTATTTATTACAGATTCATATATGTCGCTTTTCAACACATTTCCCATATTGTCAATTTCCATTTCACAAGTCATAGTCAGCCTATCTTCCCCTTCATTCAAAGAACATAAACCATTTGACAAAATCTTAGGAAGCATAGGGATGACCCTGTCTATTAAGTATACTGAATTACCTCTCTCTCTCGCCTCAATATCAATTGCCGAGCCTTCTTTTACAAAATTCGCCACATCTGCAATAGATACATATAATTTATAATTTCCATTACTTAACTTTAAAATTGAAATTGCATCATCTAAATCTTTTGCGTCGTCTCCATCTATTGTAACAGTTTTTAAATCTCTTAAGTCTCTCCTATTTTTTATATCACTATCTTCCATGTATTCTTTTATCTTCTTTATATCTTTTTCTACATCTTCGCTAAACTCAGTTCTTATATTAAAACTTTTAACCACCGATAGTATTTGTGCATTTGGTTCATTTGCATCACCCAATACTTCAACTATCATCCCCTCTGGATTTTTACTTTTTTCTTTTTTATTTAATATTTTTGCTACTACAAGTGTATTATTTTTTGCACCAAAAAATAATTTACTTGATATATGTATATCAAAATATATTTTTTTATTTATAGGTGTGACAAATCCAAAATTTTTATTTTTATTAAATACTCCTACTATTGTGTCTGTATTTCTTTTTATAATCTTTATCACTTTACCTTCACTGTGTTTATCACCTAAACCTTCAGTTGTGACCTTTACTAATACCAAATCATTGTCAATTGCAAAATTAGAATCTTTATTTGAAACATATATATCAAAAGTTTTATCTTTTGCACTCACTGTTACAAAAGAAAATTTTTTATTTACTACTCTAAATATGCCATTGTATTCACTTTTTTTATTTATAATTTTTTTCATTTTCTCTCAAAAAAAAACCTGCTACAAAGCAGGATTTTTATTACCACACAATATTTAAAACAAACGATATTATCAAAAACGAAATCGCAAGTGCTGTCGTAATTTTATTTAAATGCCCTTCCATAGACCTTCCTTTAGCCTTAGACCAGTAACTATCAGCCATACCTGCTATACTACCAAGCCCTGCACTCTTTCCTTCCTGCAATAATATTAGTGCTGCTAAAGCCAAACATATAATTACATATAAAACTACTAAAACTATTTTTAAAACCATATCCTTCACCTCACTTGACACATTCTACCATAAATCAAATATATTTTCAAGTATTCTATGCACATAGATATCCTAATTTTTAATATTTTATTTAACTCCTGATAGAGAAAATATTTTAAATAAAGGCTCACCTTCTGTCTTCATTTCTGCCCCATTAAAATTTATATCTCTCATATATATAAGCCCTGAACCAATAGATATTCCTCCACTTGCAACATCAATATTCAAATTTTCACAACTATCTTCTTCCATAAGCGAAATATTATCGTAAGTAAAAAATAAATTTTTTGTCACTTCTAAAAATTCATCTTCAGTTGATATTTTTTTCCCTCTACTTCTTAATGAAAAATCTCCTACTTCACTGTCATAATATATTGGATATTGCATAATACTAGAAAGTGTTTCAAAATCATTATTTATATATGCCTCTTTTATGTTTTTTGCTATGTTTTCCACTTCATTTTTATTAAGCGATGTCACATTTGAATAATAATCTGAATTTTCATCAGTGTCATTAACCACCTCTATCTTTTCTTCTTTATCGCTTTCATTTATCACTTTGACAGTTGATTCATTTTTCATTTCACTTAAATTCATAATAGTAGGAATATATCCAGCTTCTATTATTGCTTTTTTCCCATTTTTAGATAATATGTAATTATATAATTCCATAGTCTCAGAATCTTCTTTAGTATCTTCTCTTATTACGAGATAGTATTCATTCAAATATGGATACTCTTTGTTTTTTATTGTTTCATCTGTAGGCATTACTCCATCTACAGATAATAATTTTAAACCCGGAACCTCATACATTTTTTTTGCATAATAAAATACACTATACCCTATAGCATTTGAAGATTCATTATACTCTGCTATTCTTTCTATAAGTCCATCCATACCTTCAATTTGATAACTAATTGGTGGGTCTGCTGGTTTTGTGCCATTCATAACAAGGTT
>CAMJKC010000038.1 GCA_946406305.1 uncultured Lachnospiraceae bacterium | reverse complement strand
TCTATTGGATTTAACATTGCTGCATTTTTTGCTGGCAAATATCCAAATATTAATCCTATAAGTACAGACACTCCAAAAGACAATAAAACAGAACCAAGTGTTGGCGAAGCTGCTATATTCATAGCTTTACCTATTGATGCCGTCGCTATTGCACCTATTATTATTCCAATAACTCCACCAAATAGAGAAGTAGCTGCTGCCTCAATTATAAATTGCTGCATTATGACACTTTGTCTCGCACCTAATGCTTTTCTTATGCCTATTTCTCTCGTCCTCTCTGTTACAGACACGAGCATTATATTCATAACTCCTATACCAGCAACAAGGAGAGATATCCCTGCAATCCCAGCAAGCATAGCCTTAAGTGTTCCGACTTGTTTATTTAATTCTTTTATTATTGAAGCATTTGCAGAAACTGTAAATAAATTTGTGCTCTTAAATACCTTATATAACATCTCCTCAAGTGCATCTGTTAAACTATCTGTGTATTGTGTATCTGTAGTCGTTAATACAAAATTACTTATATAACCATTTCTATTCATCTTCGTTGCTACAGTGTATGGTATCCATACAAAATCATCAGTTCCACCTTCTACTAAATTATCTTCATCTTGCACTTCTACAACACCTACAATGGTAAATGGTTTTCCATTGATTTTTATTGTCCCTTCAACTGCCTTATCTGCAGAGCCATAAAACTCTTGAGCAATATATCCTCCTATGACACATACACTTGACCTTCCAGCGAGGTCAGAATATATTAAAGACCTACCTTCTTCCATCTCATACTTTTGTATACTCAAATAATCTTCTGACACACCAGTCACGCTTGTAGATGTCAAATTTTCATTCCCACTTTTTACTGTTACATTTGACAATGACACTACAGGCGATAACCCTTGTATCCATTTTGGATTTTCATCCCAAAAATTATATAGGTCAGTATCTGTTACATGCCTTGTAGAGAAATTTCTAACATATATACTTACTTTATTTACTCCCATGCTTTCAAAACTTTCAATTACCTGGCCTGAATATGCAGACACAATAGAAACTAATATAATAACGGCAGCAACACCTATTATTATACCGAGCATAGTCAAAAAAGATCTCATCTTATTTGAAAGTATTGATTTAATTGCCATCTTGAATGACTGTAGCATATTCCTCCACTTTTCCATCAAAATTTATTTGACCATCTTTTATACGAACAACTCTTTTTGCTTCTAAAGCTATTGAATTGTCATGAGTTATCATAACTATTGTATTCCCTTCACTATGAAGTTGCTTCAAAAAATTCAATACTTCTTTTGAAGTCTTTGAATCAAGTGCTCCAGTTGGTTCATCTGCAAGAAGTAAGCTTGGATTTCCTGCGAGAGCTCTTGCTATAGAGACTCTCTGTTGTTGCCCACCAGATAGCTGATTTGGATAATTTTTATACTTCTCTTTTAACCCTACTCTTCCAAGCGATTCAAGCCCTCTTCTCCTCCTCTCTTCTGGTTTTACCCCTGCATATAAAAGAGGGAGTTCAACATTCTCTAACAAATTTAATTTTGGAAGTAAGTTGTATTGCTGAAAAATAAATCCTATCGTCTTATTTCTAATGTCAGCAAGTTCATCATCTGTCATCTTACTTGTATCAATACCATTTAGTATATATTGACCACTTGTAGGCTTATCAAGTGCACCTATTATATTCATAAGAGTAGATTTCCCACTACCAGACTTTCCAACTATTGCGACAAACTCCCCTTTGTCAATAGATAAATTTATATTGTCATTTGCATATACTTGCTCATTTCCCATAATATAAATTTTATATTCATTTTTTATCTGTATAAGATTTTCTGTCATCTTCTTTGGCCTCCGCCACCTCCCATAGGTCCTCCACCCATAGGACCACCAAAACCACCAAAGTTAAAACTATTACTACTACTCTCAGAAACATATACTTGGTCACCTTCAACAAGGCCACTTACAATTTGTATATAGTTTTCATTTGATACTCCAGTAGTTACATTTATTGCAGTAAAACCATCTGGCGCATTATTTTTTACTCTATCAGAAATTCCATCAGTTGAATAATTATTATTTTTAATAGTCTCTGAACTATTTAATACATATACGACATTCCCTCTTTGCAGTGCATCTGCTGGAATACATATAGCATTTTCCGCACTTTCAAGTATTACATATGCATCTACATTCATACCAGGAAGTAAACTTCCAATGTCTGTTATAGTTATAGTGACAGGGTAGTTTGTAACCCCATTTGAATTGCTTGATACTAAGCTTATATTTGTTATAGTTCCATTAAATACTTTATTGTTAAATGCATCAGCTTGTATATTAACCGACTGCCCAACTTTTACATTTGATATATCAAGCTCATCAACATCCATACTAACTGTGAGTTCTGATAAATCATATATTATAGCAAGCGTAGATACATTTGAAGTATTTCTCTGTATTTTATCTCCTACTTTTGCATTTTTAGATATAACAGTCCCATCAATAGGAGCTGTTATATAATATTCATTATATGTATCAAGTGAATCTTCATAATTACTCTCTGCTCTTGTAAGAGAATCTTTTGCACTTAGGTAAGAACTTTTCTTTGAAGACAAAACATTCATAATAGTTTCTTCTGTAATCTTAAAAATCGGAGTTCCCTTTTCAACATAGGCACCTTCACTTACCAATACCTCTTCTACATCAACATTATTACCATCATTAAAAGTTATAGTCTCATTTGTTTTTAACTCAAAATTTCCATCACCTGTACTTGTCATATTAGCTACTACAGCCATAGCAGAGTTGTCTGTTGTAATCCCTCCAGGGTTTTTACACTTTAAAGTTACATAAGAAACAAGTTGTCCCCCATTTATAGTCCTCGTCTCCTTTGCAACACTTTCTACTGTCGCAGGTATAGGTTCCATAGTCTCAACTATAAACAAAGTAGCACTCATACCTTTTCTTATTTGTCTTGCTTCTGTAACTACAAATGGAACTTTTACTGTCATAACAGAATCATCTACTATTGTAGCGATTTGCGTGTTGCTATTTAAGGTATCTCCTTTTTTTACACTCAAAGTTCTTAAATACCCAGTGTAAGGAGCTTTATATGTATTCCCTTCATAATCTTTTTCTTTTTTCTCATATTCATACAGCGCTTGATTGTAGTTGTCTTTTGCTTGTGCTAAAGACGAAGAAGCAGTATTTATTGTCCTATATGCTGTCTCACTATCAATAGTAATAAGTAGTTGCCCTTTTTCAACTATATCACCTTCTTCAAAAAAAACTCCTGTCACTTCGCCTTCAACAAGAGATGTAATAGTATAACTATCTTTTGGCTTTAAAGTTCCAGAACCTGACAATTCTTGTGATATATTCATAACTCTTGCAGTTTGCACTCTCTTCATTATCTCATTGGTTTCTTCATTCTTTTTATTTCTACTTATTATGGCTCTTATTATAATAATTATAACTACAATTGATACTATTACTATTATAATATTTCTTATTAGTTTTTTTCTTTTTTGTTGTTTTTCTTCTATTAAATCTCTTGCCGCCTTAGTTGCTGCTTTATCTTCTTCTGTTAAATTATCCTTCACAAAAGTATCACTGCTCACCCCATCTTTTACTTCTACATCTATATTTTCTTCTTTATCTTTTTTAAGAAGTATTAAAATTTTATTTTTTACTTTACCAAATACTTCAATAAAGAAATTGACTATTTTATTTTTTACATTCTTTATTTTTAATAGAAATTCATTTATTGCTTTATTTTTTATATTATTATTCTCATTGTCCATAAAGCTACCTCCCTAATATAAAACATTATACAAATAAATTGATGTAATTGTTCCTACATAGTTTGTGTCATTATCACTTTCTGTATCATTTGATTTTTCATATATAAACACAACTTGGTCTCCAATTCCAATAGTGCCTGCATAAGATAGTGCAAATTTTACTTCACTGTTTCCAATGTAATATCTCGCTCTCTCTATTTCTACTGAAGCTGGAGTCAAATTATCTGATGCATTATAATATATATGTGTCACATATCCTTTTGTAACATTTACTGTTGTGTCAAGTGAAGTTCCTTCTTCATAAGCATAAACTGTTTTTGTAGTCTCATTATAATAAAGTATAGTAAACCCTGCTTTAGATGTTTCAGTCTGTATATAACTAAAACTTGACGGAGCACCATTCAAGAAATAATTACCCTCGTTTACATCAAAAGGAAGTAACTCTGAAAGTGAATCACCTCTCTTAAATATGAAAGGTCCCCTCATCTTAACTTTGAGAAGTCCACTTGCATTTAATTCTCCATCTGTATTTACACTTAAATCAAAAGTTGTAGTCCCATATACTTGACCATTTTTAGTTTTAGCTTTTAACATATTATATATGGCATTTACACAATCAACTTTTGTCACATATTCGTCAATATTCTTTTCTATACTATCATTAAGTTCAAGCGAACAAAATAATTCATATCTCCCATTTAATTTATCATTTGCAAAATCTTCATCCGTATATCCAAGTAATGCTACTACAGCTCTTACTAAATCTCTATAGCTAACTGGATACTCTGGTCTGAACATACCACCAAGATAAGCATTTATATAACCTTCTTTTGCTACAAGTTTTATATATTGTGCATAAGGATTATCTTTTTTTACATCATTAAACACATCAGATAAAGAAACTTTTGAAATACTGTCTTTATATGTAGAAGTTTTTGCAATCATTTTTGCAAATTCTGCTCTATTTATGTATTCATTTAAATTTAAATCATTATCAATAATTCCTGCCAAATAAAGAACTTGTGTTCTCATCTCCTGTCCTGCAAGTGTATTATTAGAATAATTTATAAAATCAAAATTTATAACACAAATTGAAATTAATAACAAAGTACAAACTATTTTTTTAAAGCACTTCATAAATCCTCCTTTTCGTTGTAACTTTTCCAATAATTCTAATTTAAAATTATGTTGAAAATGTGTCCAAAAAGTCATAATTTTTTATTCAAATTCCACATTACAATTTATCTCATCTGTCAATTTATTATAAAATATCACTATTTTTAAAGACTTTTTTTCATTTTCATTATAATATAAAACCCCATCTATCTCCATTTCCAAATTTTTATAATCTTGGTTACTTATGCTACAAGCTTCACAAATTATGCTATACACATTTTTTGATTCTTCCTTATATTCAACAAGTTTTTGATATACCATACCGATTATTGCATTTTTTATAAGTTCAAGCTTGTCATTAAAATTATGATTATAAACACCATCTTCATTACATATCATTGGTAAAATAATGTCCATCACACAACTGATTCCATTATTTTCAATTTTTTCTTCAAATGAATACAAATTATCTATTCTATATGTAACACTTTTTATCCCTTCAATATATTTACCATTTTCATCTACAACATATCCATCTGGTGTTTCAGTATTAAAAAGCATCCTTCCATCGCTACCGAGATAATAATCTTTTACCCACATATCTTTTGCTATTTCACCATCTTCTGTCGCATAATACCAATGATTTTCTACTTCAAACCAACTGTCAACTTTCATATCTCCATTTTCATCTAAATAATATTCTTTATCTTCGTATAACAAAAATTCATTACTAAGTTTTACTCCCTCTCTATAAAAATGCCATATTCCATTTTCATCCTCCACCCATCCATCTTCAGCATCATAATCATAAACTTCATCTTCATATTCATTATTTAACACATCATTACTTGCACTTTCGTTGAAATCTAATTTTTTATTTATATTCACTATTGAATTTAAAACTAAAACTAATAATAATACAAAAAAAATCACAAACAATAATTTAAAAATTATGACTTTTATTATTTCTTTATCATTTGGAATTTTGTTTTTAATATTCTCTATAATATTTTTCATTTTCCCTCTCTCAAAATTTAATTGATTTTTTTTAATTCATTTAATATATCATTTATTAAATCCATATTTTCGTTTACTGAAAATAAATTCTTACTGTCATTACACACTATTGAAACTTCCCTACCTGGTAAAACCCTATATGCCAATTTTTTGTTATTTAAAATATCTATGGCATTAGATAAATTTATTTTTGCTTTTTCATAAAACACTATTTTGAAAAAATTTTTTTTAACATTCATATCTACTATATACAATGTGTGTGCTTTTAATTTTATTCTTGCTATATATATTAAATTGCTAACTTCTTTTGGTATTTTACCAAATCTGTCTAAAAATTCATATTCTACATTTTTAAAATCTTCTTCATTTTTACAACTTGCTATCTTTTTATACATACTAAGTTTTGTCTCTACATCATCAATATATTCATTTGGTATAAATGCATCTATATCTATATCAACTTGTGTGTCATAATCGTTTATAAATTCGTCCATATTTTTATTCTTATTTAAAACCTTTAATGCCTCATTTAATAACTTTACATATAAAGAGTACCCTATCATATCAACGTGACCACTTTGTGACAATCCAAGTATATTCCCTGCACCTCTTATTTCCAAATCTCTAAGCGCTACCTTTATTCCACTTCCAAGACCACTAAATTCCTTTATCGCCTTTAACCTTTTATCACTCCCTTCAGTTAATTTTTTATTTCCATTGTATAAGAAAAATGCATAGGCGACTCTGTCACTTCTCCCTACTCTCCCTCTTAACTGATAAAGCTGCGATAACCCAAAGTTTTCCGCATTGTCTATTATAAGTGTATTTGCATTTTTTATGTCTATCCCTATTTCTATTATAGTAGTTGTGACTAAAACATTATACTCTTTATTTATATATTGTTCTATTATTTTAGATAATTTATCTTCTTCCATTTGCCCATGCGATACACAAACTTTTGCTTCACTACATATTTCTTTTATATGCTTCGCAAACTCATATATGTCACTTACTTTGTTGTGAACAATAAAAACTTGTCCATCCCTTTTTATTTCACGAAGTATTGCATCTCTAATAAGTTCGTCACTATATTTATAAACATAGGTTTTTATTGGCACTCTCTCTGGTGGTGCCTGTGTTAAAAGTGACATATCTCTTATATTATTAAGTGACATATATAATGTCCTTGGTATAGGTGTCGCAGATAAAGTTAAAGTATCAACATTGTTTTTCAGCTTGTGAATCTTTTCTTTGTGTGTCACTCCAAATCGCTGTTCTTCGTCTATTATAAGAAGTCCCAAATCTTTAAATTCAATATCTTTTGATAATAACCTATGTGTTCCTATTACAATATCAACTTCTCCAGTTTTCAATTTTTCAATAACTTCTTTATTCTCTGCCTTAGTTTTAAATCTTGACATATATTCAACATTCACAGGGTATGTTTTAAACCTATTTATAAAAGTTTTATAGTGCTGGTCCACTAATATTGTTGTAGGGGCGAGCATCACCACTTGCTTATTGTCTTGCACTGCTTTAAATGCAGCCCTTATGGCAACTTCTGTTTTACCAAAACCTACATCTCCACATATAAGTCTATCCATTATTTTGTCACTTTCCATATCACTTTTTACTTGCTCAATAGCCGTTAGTTGGTCATCAGTCTCAATGTATGGAAAAGTTTCTTCAAACTCTCTCTGCCATATAGTATCTTTGCTATATTTAAATCCTTCTCTACTGCTCCTCTTCGCATATAATGAAATTAAATCTCTCGCAACATCCATTATATCATCTTTTAATTTATTTTTTATTTTTATAAAGTCATTACTTTTTAACGAGTTTAATTTAGGTGGCAAAGCATTCCCTGAAGCATATTTTTCTACGACTTCAAGTTTTGACACAAGGACATATAAATGGCTTTGGTCAGCATATCTTATCTTTATATAATCTTTTGATATGTCATCTGTCTTAATTTGAATTAACCCTTCATAAATGCCTACACCAAAATTTTCGTGAACTACATAGTCTCCAACCTCTAAATCTTCTATACTATCTATTATTTCATAGTTATCATTTTTTTTGTATCTAACTTTTTTTCTGTTTTCATTTTTTATATCAAATACATCATACTCTGAAAATAGAAAACCTTTATTTTCACTATCTATAAAACCTGATTTAATGTTCCCTATTACTATATCAATCTGTCCTTCATTTCTTTTATATTTGTCTATAGTAATTATACTTGTATTTATTTTATCTTCAACAAATTCTTCATATATTCTTTGTGCTTTAATATTTGATTCTATAACTAATATGCCAGAATACCCACTATCTAACATATTTTTTATTTCTTTTTTTATCTCGGCATAATTTTTTTTATTTAAAATTGGAGTCGTAATATTAAATTCAACTTCCAAAAACATCTTTTTTTCTTTCTTTAATTGGTCAAAAGTTGATATATATATTTTTTTATAATTATCAAATACACTTAAAACATAATCTAAATCAAATAAATTATCTTTTACAGTATCTTTTTTCTCTTCTTCATTTTCTATTTCATATTCATTATAATCTTTTGCTATGTCAAGTAAATACTGTGCTCTATCTATTAGTTTATCATATTCATCTATAAATATCACATAGTCTTCATCAAAAAAAGAAAAAATACTTTCAGTCCTATCTTTAATATCGGCATCAAAAGGCATTATCTTTATTTCATTTATCTCTTCTATTGTAATCATTGTATTTATGTTAAAAAATCTAATACTATCTATTTCTTCATCAAAAAAATCTATCCTTATAGGGTTATCATATTTTGAATCAAAAATATCAACTATGCTCCCTCGGATAGAATACTCTCCATAATTTTCAACTGTGTTTACTCTTCTATAACCTATTTGGTTTACTTTATTTATAAATTCATCAAAACTTTGATTGTCATTTTTTTTGATATATAAAATATTCTTTTTATATTTATCATATTTTTCTACCTTTTCAAAAAAACTTGAAATCGTAAAAACTATAGTCGTAGGCTCTCCTGATATCATCTTCTCTATGACTTCCATCCTACTCTGATATAAATTATTTCTGTCTTCAGCATTCAAATTAAATATAATATCATTTTCTTTATAGTAATATACTCTGTCATCAAAGAATTTATACTCATTCAAAAAATTATTTGCCTTTATCTCATCAAGAACTACAACTATTTTATTTTTAATATCAATAGATGATATAAAACACGGTTTTCCACCATCACAAATACCATGGACAAATACATTTTTATTCGCCCCTATAGTTTCATAAATTTTTTTTAATACTTTTTCATTTGTAAAAAAATTATTCACACTATTTTACATTATATATATTCATGGCTTGATATATATCTTTTTCTATTATACACATGACTGCTAAGGCAGCTTTATCCGTATTTTCTTTTACATAGTTAAATTCGCTTTCTGTGTATTTCATAAGCACAAAATCAATTTGTCTTATAGGTTTTGGGACAGGTCCTATTCCAACTCTAACTCTTATAAAATTTTCTGTCCCAAGACAACTAATTATTGATTTTATTCCATTATGCCCTGCACTGCTACCAGATTGCATAATTTTTATTCTTCCAAAATCAATAGCCAATTCATCATATACAACTATAACATCTTTTGGTTTTATTTTATAAAAATTACATATATCTCTTATGAATTCTCCACTGTTATTCATAAATGTCATAGGTTTTGCTATTACTAAATCTTCATTACCAATTTTACATTTATGATATAAGCCATTAAATTTTTCATTTTCAAGTTTATCAATATTAAGTTTTAACATTAGACTATCTATTGTCAAAAAACCCATATTATGTCTTGTAAAGGCATATTTTAAACCTGGATTTCCAAGTCCCACAACTAACTTCATATTACTCCTCACTTTATAATCAACTCAACAGGACAATGGTCTGAACCCATTATCTCGTCGTGTATTTTTATATCTTTAATACTATCCATATATCTACTTGATACTATAAAATAATCTATTCTCCAACCAATATTCTTTTCTCTTGCATTCATCCTATAAGACCACCAAGTATATTTAATAATATCTTTATAAATATATCTAAACACATCAACAAAATCATTATTTAATAATTCTGTCATCATACTTCTCTCTTCATCTGAAAAACCAGGATTTCCAACATTGCTTTTAGGATTTTTTAAATCTATTTCTTCATGTGCTACATTTAAATCTCCGCAATAAATGATTGGCTTCTTTTTGTCTAATTTTTTTAAATATTTTTTTATTGCATCTTCATATCTCGTTCTGTAATCTATTCTCTTAAGAAGTGGTTGTGCATTTGGAACATATGCATTTACCAAATAAAATTCATCAAACTCTAAAGTTATAACTCTCCCCTCGTCATCAAATTCACTAATTCCTATTCCTATTTTAGAGTCTACTGGTTCTTTTTTTGTAAAAATTGCAGTCCCACTATATCCTTTCTTTTTTGCAAAATTAAAATACTTATAATACTTTTTATAACCTTCTAACTCTATAGGAATTTGATTTTCTTGTAATTTTATTTCTTGAATACATATAACATCTGGCTTTAAGTTGTCAAATGCATCTAAAAAACCATTTTTGATACTTGCCCTAAGACCATTTACATTCCATGTAACTATTCTCATAATTTAACCCCATCCTAAAAACACAATATTTGTATCATTTATTTTCTCTATTCCATAGTCAAACTTTATTATTAAATTCAATTCACAATCAATATCTATCACTTCTCCAATTTTACCTAAAACCTTAACCTTTTTATTCAATGCAATATTTTCCTTTCTATAAACCTCATCAAGCTCTTCATATAGCGACTTATGTATGTTTTCATATATTTTTTTTACAAGTTCTTTTTTATCTACTATCTTTTCTTCAAATATATATCCCACAATTTTTTTTAAATCATCACTTAGGTTCTCATTCTTGTATAAATCAATCCCTATCCCTATGATTATGCATTTACGATTTATAATATTCTTACAAAGTATTCCACATACTTTTTTATCTCTATAATATAAATCATTTATCCATTTTATATCTAAACTCACATTATATAATTCATATATTGCTTTCTTTATTGCAACTGAAACTTTTTGTGTCAAATATTTTATTTCATCATTATAAAATAATGCTATTGTAAAATATAATCCTACATCTTTATCAGATAAAAAAAATCTCCCTTTTGTCCCATGTCCTTTAGTTTGACTATTAGCTACGAGTATTATATCATCATTTATTTTTTTTTCTTTAACTAATCTTTCTACATAGTCATTAGTAGAATCCACTTCTTCTAACTCATAAATTTTTATTTTCATATTTTTACTTTTTTAAATATTATCTTCTCGCATAATAAATATGCAATCACTGCTGAAATAACTCCCAAGATAAATCCAGCTATACAATCTGTAGGATAATGAACCATTAAATACACTCTTGACATTGCCATAAGTGTAATAAAAAATAATGAATATAGATAATTTAGTATATTTTTACTCATAATTGAAAGGCTTATCAAAAAAGCTGTAGTAAGACCCACATGCCCTGATGGGAAAGAAAAGCTGTCTTTATATACACTTCCAACATATATCCACCACTCAATAAAATCTTCCACATCACTGTTAAATGGTCTTGGCCTCATAACTATCGGTTTTAATATTACACTGCCCAAAACTCC
>CAMJKC010000037.1 GCA_946406305.1 uncultured Lachnospiraceae bacterium | reverse complement strand
TAATGATAAAGATGAAATGATAGAGAGCAACATAGATAAATTTTTATTAATACCTATTGAAGATGAATATTGCTATGGAGAGTTAATATATAATAGTATAATGGTTATGAAAAATGGTAAATATGAAATAGTAAAAAATGATGGAGATATATTTTTATCAAACATAGATTTAAGCCAAATTAATTCAAATGTTAATTCGTATCCAAATAGCAAAAATGAAGAATATCTTTTGGCAAAAGTAAATGGAGTTATTAATTATTATGATAGAGATGGAAAAAAGGTATTTTCAGGAATTGATAATTTTGATTTTGATTCATTTAAAAGGCATGGAGATTATTTTGTAGCTGTTAAAAATGGTAAAAAGAACTTATATTCTATTAAAGGAAATAGAATAATAAAAAATATTGATGTTGATGTAAGTGATAAGATAACACAAATATATGAAAATGAATATAGCCATCGTTCTTTAGAAGTAAACAATATGTGGGCTAAAAAAGCAAATTCAAAAAGAATTAGATTTAATGATATTAATGGTAATTTATGTATAGAGTTAAATGGAAAATATCATTTATATGATATAGATGGAAATGTTTTACTTTCAGATTATAAATTTTTGAGACAATATGATGATACATATCTATTGTATGAAAAAGGATTTGAATATGGTCTTATTGATGAAAAAGGTAATGTAAAATTCAAATATTCAATATTTGATGGAACAAATTATGATGAATAAGTTAAAAAACATAATTAAAAATATAAATCATTAGGAAAGGATAATAAAAGGAAAAAGTTATGAAAAAATTAAAAAATATACTTGTATTATTTTTTATGGTCATTGTGGTTTCATGTAAAAAGGAAGTTGTTGATTATGAGGTAAATGACACTTTAGTAGAATCAAATGAAACAACTAAGGAAATTAAAGATGAGACAACTGAGGAAACTGAATATAATGATATAGATGATAGGTATGTAAATATTAAAGATGAAGAAATGGAAATACCTGGTGTTGCCATCTTAGATAAAACGGAACCAAAAACTTTGAGTGATAAGTTTTTATATGGAAAAGATAAAAGTAGATATCCAAAAGTTGATGGTTCAACAGCCTTAATGCCTTTGATGGCAAGTATTAGAAAAAACGCATTGGATGAAACACTTGAAGAAGCAGAAAATGAAACTAATTGCACTAAAACAAATCAAGCCTGGTATAATTTGTCAAGAGGGGTAGCTGATGTATTGATAGTGGGAGAGATGCCTGGTGAAGTAAAAAAAGATTTAAATAGTTATATTAACGAAAATAGTAATTATAAAAAAATGAAATATGCTCCTATTAGAAGGGAAGGATTAGTATTTATAGTAAATAAAGATAACCCTGTAGAAAGCCTAACCATTCAGCAAATTATAGATATATATACAGGAAAAATAACAAACTGGAAAGAAGTAGGTGGTGAAGATATAGAGATAGAAGCATTTCAGAGAGAAGAGAAATCAGGTTCACAAACTATATTTAGAAAAATAGTAATGAAGGACATAGAGCCTACAAAACAAGAAGTGTATTATTATCCAGGAGATATGGATTCGCTTATTGATACACTTGCATCATATGATAATTCAAGAAATGCAATCGGATATTCAGTTTACTATTATGTAACTGAAATGTATAAAAACGATAATTTAAAATTAATAAAAGTAGATGGTGTTATGCCAAGTAATGAAACTATAGCGAATTTTACTTATCCATTATTAAATGAATCTTATGTAGCAATAAGGCTTGACGAAAAAGAAGATTCAGATGCACATAAATTATACGACTATATAAGAAGTAACAAAGGAAGAGAAGCAATAATTGAAGCAGGCTATGTGCCAGTGGGGTAAGAAGGTTGAGGCAGATTTAGAGATTAATATAAAAGTTAATAAATAATAAAATGAGGAGAGATAGTTTTGTAAAATAATAAGTCTCTCCTTTGATGAACAAATTGATAGAGATCTTCTTATAAAAATTGTTCAGTCTCAGATAGACGATAGAATGAAAGAAACAAAATCTCCTGAGCAGAATTTGACATTTAACTATTTAAAAAGCAGTATGATAAATCAAGGTATACATATTACAAGCGATGATTCTTTATATGATAGTTACTCTCTAAAGAATAAAAATGGTAAGTATAATATAACAGCTTTTTTACTTTCAGACCAAAACACTTATGCACTTCGAGCAATAAGATTTGATGGGATAGATAAATCAAATATGCTTGATAAAAAAGAGTTTAATAATCAGTCAATATTAAAAAGCATTGATGAGTTAATTAATTATATTGAACTCTATAATACAAAAAAAGTAGATTTATCTCATGCAGTTAGGAAAGAAATTGGTTTGCTTGATTCAGATTGTTTAAGAGAAGCAGTTGTGAATTCTGTCGTTCATACTGATTGGAATTTTGGATTTGCTCCTACAGTGTTTATATACGAAGATAGATTGGAGATTTCTTCTTATGGTAGTTTACCATATAAACTTAGCAAAGATAGCTTTTTTGCTGGAAAAAGTATGCCTATGAATAGAGGACTATTTACTGTTTGTTTGGTGCTAAAAATAGTAGAACAAAGTGGGCATGGTGTACCAATAATTGTTAAGAAGTATGGTAAAGAAGCATACGATTTTAGTAGTGATAGTATAGTTGTAACACTTAAATTTCCTTTCAAATTTAGAGAGATTGCAAATAATGGTGATAGTCAATCGTCCCAAAAGAAACCCCAAAGAAAAACACCAAAGAAAACAAATAGAAATAGATATTATTAAATTGATAGAAAACAATCCATCAATAACAGTTAATGAAATTACTGAAAAACTTAACTCAACAATTGATAGTGTGAGACATTATATAAATAAACTTAAAAAGCAAAATATAATAAAACGTGAAGGATCAACAAAAGCTGGAAAATGGGTTGTTGTATGTTAGTAGATAAAAATGCATAAAAGAGGTTAAACATGAGTAAAAATGAAAAATTACAAATAAGAAGTTCTGCAGCAGAGTTTTTGATTTTTGAAAGTCAAAAGCGAGAAAAAGGTGTAGAAGTTA
The DNA here is from genome assembly GCA_946406305.1 of uncultured Lachnospiraceae bacterium. Classification (GTDB taxonomy): domain Bacteria; phylum Bacillota; class Clostridia; order Lachnospirales; family Lachnospiraceae; genus UBA3633. Next base: position 9,027 of record CAMJKC010000037.1, on the reverse strand, counting down.
GATTTGAAGACGGCGATTTGTGGTTAACACAAAAGAGTATTGCTGATTTATTTGATACTTCAAAACAGGACATTAGCTATCACTTGGGAAAGGTGTTTTCTGAACTTGAATTGGACGAAAATTCAGTTGTCAAAAAATATTTGACAACTGCCGATGATGGCAAAAATTATAATACAAATTATTACAATATTGATGCGGTAATATCAGTAGGTTATAGAGTTAATTCTGACAGAGCTATACAATTTAGAAGGTGGGCTACCAATGTATTAAAGGAATTTGCTAAAAAAGGTTATATTATTGATAAGAAAAGAATGGAAAATGGAACTTTTTTTGATGAGGATTATTTTGAATCATTACTTGCAGAAATTAGAGAAATAAGACTTTCTGAGAGAAGATTTTACCAAAAAATTACAGATATATATGCGACAAGCATAGATTATGATAGGAAATCTCCTACAACGATTAAATTTTTTAAGAAAGTTCAAAATAAAATGCATTTTGCTGTATCAAAGATGACAGCACCAGAGATAATATACAATAGATCAGATGTTGAAAAAGAACATATGGGACTAACAAGTTGGAAGAATTCTCCAAATGGTAAAATATTAGAAACTGATGTAGTGATTGCAAAAAACTATTTGTCAAAACAAGAGCTAGAACAACTTGAATTGATTGTTACGGCATTTTTAAACTTAGCTGAAGCGAGAGCTAAACAAAATATTCCTATGACGATGGAAGATTGGGCGATGAGAATTGATAAGTATTTGTTATCAGATGATCGCGATGTTTTAAAAGATGCAGGAAAGATTTCACATGAAATTGCTTGTGATAAAGCTTTGTCTGAATATGAAAAATATAGAGTTAAACAAGATAAGTTATATAAATCGGATTTTGATAAACTGTTAGAAGAAAGTGATGGCAAGAATTAATACATAGTTAAAACTAGAAATAACAAACATTTAAAACTGATGAAGATAGGGGTTATTTTACAGTATTTTTACCAATTAACAAGGATTTCATTGAGGATGATACTACTCCAATGACTACCCCAATCGTAAATGAACTAGATGACACTTCTAAGCGAATCATAGAAATAATAACTGAAAAACTTAACTCAACAATTGATAGCGTGAGACACTATATTAATAAACTGAAAAAGCAAAATATAATAAAACATGAAGGTTCAACAAAAGCTGGGAAATGGGTTGTTATGCAATAAAAAAAATGTACCTCACATGGCTAAATTTTTAGTAAAAAAAATAATATATTGAAGTGTATAAAAAACATTACATGTTGGATAGGTCAAGTTTCATAAATAAATTTATATTAATTGTAAAAATATATTATTAGAAAGAAAAAAAATATGAAAAAAAAAATTTTTTATTTGTTATTATGTTATTTTTAAGTTTACTGTTATTTTCTTGCACTAGCGAAGAAACAGTTGAGAATTCAAATGAGAGAAATATTGAAACTGTTAAAACTGAGGCGAGTGAAGAAAGTAAGGAGAATAGCATTAATAATCCTTGTCTATTCGTTGGTTTAAAAAATAACAATATTTTCATTATTTAGTTATTATCTCCATTGTTTCTTCTGGTAGAATTGTTGGTAGTAATACTTGAGATACTTTATAATAAAGCGGAAGACCTGTCTTATCTTTCAGTTTTTTTGGCAAAAGTGCTCTTGCCTGCTCTAGTGCTCCATATCACGATAACTTTTTTCATTACAGCAATTCCTTCAATTTTTCCCTAACTGTATCCAAATCACTGCAGGTCAAGATTGGGATCAGTGCGTCGATCTCCTCAATACTTTTATCCCACCATTTGAATCGGAGTATCAGATCAATCAGTTCATCATCAAAGCGATTCCGTAGAACCTTTGCGGGATTTCCCACCACAATGGTGTAGGGATCAATATCACTCCCGACCACGCTATTTGCTCCGACGATGGCTCCGTCACCGATATGAACTCCAGGAAGAATCACCGCGTTCTGGCCGATCCACACGTCATTGCCGATCACAGTATCTCCTTTGAACGGCATTTCAGACGGATCGGGAGCGTTCATTTCCCAGCCTTCAAGTGTATAAAACGGGAATGTCGTTACAGCATTCATTTGGTGATTCGCATCATTCATAACAAACTCGACACCCGCTGCAATCTGACAGAACTTGCCGATGATAAGCTTATCCTTACTCCAGGGATAATAGTTTGTTACATGATTTTCAAATTCTGAGTCTGCAATGTAGGTAAAATCTCCGACGATGATATTCGGATTCTTTACAGTCGGTTTGACGTATATTTCCCTGTCATATCCTGCGATCGGATGGATCACATTTGGATCTGGTTTTTTTCCGTTCTTCATCTATGGTCACCTCATCGATCCGTTTTAGTATACTCCCAATTTGACCATCGCTAAAAATAGTAATTTATTCTATATTTTCTAGTCAAATTTAAGTATCTATATGAATTATATCATAATATGTGCATTTTTACCTATAAATTTAAAAAAAATATTTGATGCATATAATTTCTTGTTTTAAAGTTTTAGTATACTTTGAAATTGCTAATAGATGAAGTTTATAGCACAAAAAAAAGCAGACTAAATATAAATAAAGCCTTAGGGGGCATGGTAAGTGAAAGTCATATTTACAAAAATCACGAAGAGTATGAAAAAATGCAGAAAATCGCTTATGCCCCATAAGGTAGTATAATAATGGGGTATAAGTCAAGATGCTATGCATCTTGACTCTAATTTTAAAAGATAATTTAAAATTTTTATGGAGGATAATTATTATGATTCAAATTAAAAAAAAAGTAATGTTAAGCATGGTTTTATTATTTTGTATCAATTTATTTAATATAAACTATGCTCTTTCAAATTTAGGAATCAGTGGTGTCAAAAGTTCATCATATTCAAATGCCCCTTCAGGTGCAGAGTTTTATTCATTTAAGAAACAAGGAGATGTTGTTTTTTTGTCTACATATAAGGATTTGAATAATTGCACTTTGCGATTTTATTATATAAATAAAAATCAAAAAAAAGATGCACAAGTTGTTATTTATAGAACAAATAAAAAAGGTAAAGAAACAAAATGGAAAACTATAAAAATGAAAAAAAATAAGAGGGGTTTAATAGATTTTTCAATAGGAAATAAGATATTTGATAATTTTACTTATAGAATTGTTCTTGAAAAAGGTAGTGATGTAGATATAGCAGTTACTTGCTTTGATTTAATTGATAGAACATTAAATGAACATAAAGATAAAAAATATAAGTAAATCATCTTAGAATTTTAGATAAAATTTTGTAATATAATTAGCGGAGCAATTGCTCCGTTTTTGTTTGAATTTTTTAGAGGAGTAGTGATGTCAAAATATAGTGATAAATTTTAGAAAATTTTAGATGCTATGAATAAATAAGTGACTTAGGCATCAACTACGAAAGGGGTATTTATTTGTACGGTTATTTCTCAGTCCGCTGTAAACATATCCATACAAAAGCCTGATAAAACTATTTTATGTTAGTCCAGTAATTGACTTATTCTATTTTTTATGATACAATAGTCCAGAAATGGACAAAACAAAAAAGAGGGAATTAAATATGACTAAAGATATTAAAAATAATACATATACATTTTGTAGATTGCGAGATAAACAATTTGCTCTTTATGTAATGTATGCTAAAAGCAATAAAATAATGATGAAAACTTTGCTCACTGTTAATTCTTTGTATTATGCAAAAAATGGTCTAACACAGAAACAAATTTGTGAACATATATCACAGGTAAAACAGACAGTTAGTCTCATTGTAAATAATTTGATTAAGGAAGGTTTTGTGTCTACTCATGAGAGTGTAAAAAATAAAAAAAATAAAATTGTTAAATTAACAAGCAAAGGCAGAAAATGGTGTCAAAATACTGTTCTTCGTATTACTCATGCGGAAGAAACTGCTATGTCAATGTTATCAAAAAAAGAGCAGGAGCAACTAATTCTTTTGTCAGAGAAATATACAACGAATTTTGAGAACCTAATCAATAAAGAAATTAAAAATGTGAAAAAGAGGAAATTATCAAAATGAATATAGAGAAATGGGCTGTAAAAAATAGAGAAGTTACACTTTATTTAACTGATAAAGAGAACATGCCTTTAATCGTTTTTAATACATATGAAGGTGATGGCAAATCAATCTATGATAAAATGGTAGAAATTGGTTGTTCAGAATTTAATTTTCTTGTAGTGGGAAATTTGAATTGGGATGATGATATGACTCCTTGGTATTGCCCTCCACTTTCAGAAAACGATACACCTTGTACGGGTGGAGCAGATAAATACCTTTCAATATTAGTTAATGATATTATTCCTAATGCAAAAATAAAGTTAAATGAGAATCCTAATTTTATAGGAATAAGTGGCTATTCACTCGCTGGGTTATTTGGAATATATTCCATATATAATACAGATATTTTTGATAGAGTGGCAAGTATGTCAGGTTCTCTTTGGTTTCCTGATTTTATAAAATATTGTATGTCAAAAAAAATTAAAAAGGTGCCAAAAAAGATTTATTTTTCTATTGGTGATAAAGAATCAAGTGTAAAAAATAAAATGTTAAAAACAGTTCAAGCTAATACTGAAAGTTTATTTAAATATTATAAAAATTTAGGTATAGATGTGACCTATGAGTTAAATCAGGGGAACCATTTTAAGGATGCGGACATTAGAAGTGCTAAAGGTATAAAAAAAATATTGGAGGAGAAATAGGAATTATGAAAAATACTGTTTATGGAGTGTTTGAGGAAATAGTTAAAAATAATAAAAATGAAATTGCTATTATAGAAAATGATAGAACCTTAACTTTTGAAGAATTATCTGAAATGGTAGATATGATTGCTGATAGTTTTAAAGATGGAACAAAATCAGTTGGAATAATTATGAGGCATAGAGCGGAGATGATAGCTTCTATTTTAGCTGTTTTAAAAACTGGTGCTATGTATGTCCCTGTTGAGCCTAATTTTCCAATAAATAGAATTCATTATATGATGGATGAGGCAAAGGTAGATTTTATTTTAACTGAAATGCAATTCACATCTAAGTTATCAAAATATGATTTGGTTTATTCGGATTGCTCTATCTGCGAGGCAAGTCCTGATAGTGAAAAAAGAGTGTATGTGCAAAATGAAAATAGTCTTGCATATATACTTTATACATCTGGCACAACTGGTAAGCCAAAAGGTGTATCAGTTACAAATAAAAATATATGTCATTATATACGAGCATTTAATAATGAATTTCATCCTAAAGTTGATGACATTATGCTTCAATATTCTGTTTGTTCATTTGATATTTTTGTAGAAGAAGTATTTGCGAGTTTACTTAATGGTGCAGCACTCGCAATTCCATCAGATGATGATAAAAAAGATATAAAAAGTTTGATGGATTTTATAAACAAGCATAAAGTAACAATTGTATCAGGCTTTCCATACCTTTTTGCTGAGATGAATTATCTCACTTCTATCCCATCAACTCTTCGATTACTTATTAGTGGCGGTGATGTGTTGAGAGAAAACTATGTTGATAATCTTATAAAAAAAGTTGAAGTTTACAATACATATGGACCATCGGAAACGACTGTTTGTGCATCTTATTATCGCTGCCGTGACGGGCAAGTGCTTTCTGATGGAACTTATCCTGTAGGTCGTGCAGTTCTTGGTGCATCAATTAAAATATGTGATAATAATGGTAATGAAGTAAAAAATGGTGAAGTTGGTGAGATATGTATTTTTGGAGATGGCGTGTCAAACGGATACATTGGTAGTCATGAAGATGAAAATAAAGCATTTGTAAATTTAGGCGAAGGTAAAAAAATGTATAGAAGTGGAGACTTAGGATATATTTTGCCAGATGGTAATATAGGTTTTCTTCATAGAAAGGATACTCAAATAATGATTGACGGTAGGAGAGTGGAAGTAATGGAAGTTGAATCGCAATTTTATAAGTGCAACGGTGTAGAGCAAGCGATAGTTCGTCCATTTATTGATGATAAAGGTTTATCTTATATGATAGCTTATATTGTGTCAAAGGATAATAATCTTAAAGTTTCACAGATTAAAAAAGAATTATCTAAAGACTTGCCACAATTTATGATACCTGAATTCATTGTAAAAATACCATATATTCCACTTAATGAAAATGGTAAGCCAGATATGGCAAATATGCCAGTTGTGTTAAAAGAAGGTAATGATTATGGAAATAATAATTAAAAAAATAGGAATTGAAAGTTTAAATCTTCTTATGGATTGGAGGAAGAAAGTTCTATCTGAAGTTTTTATGCTGAATGATATTGAAAATCATTCAGAACTAATATTGAATAATGAGAATTATTATAAGGAGCATTTAACTGATGGGACATATTCTGCCTTTTTTGCAATTAATGTTGACACGAATGAAATAATAGGTTGCGGTGGAATTTGTTATCAAGATGAAATGCCATCACCTGATAATTTGACAGGAAAAAATGGCTATCTGATGAATGTTTATATAGAGCCTAAATATCGTAACTGTGGAGCAGGAAAAAAAATTGTAGAGACTCTTATATTAGATGCAAAAGAGCATAATGCTCATAAAATTTATCTTGAAAGTTCAGATATGGCAAAAAAACTTTATGAAGAGATAGGTTTTGTTGATATGATAAATTATATGGAATTTGGAGGAGTTTAATATATGTCAATTAAAGTAAAAGAAATAAATGTAAAAAGTATTTTGACAAAAACAAATGTGCCAATAGGAGACTATGCGGTAAACCCTTATGTTGGCTGTGCTCATGGTTGTAAATATTGCTATGCATCGTTTATGAAAAGATTTACAAATCATAAAGAACCTTGGGGAGAGTTTGTAGATGTTAAGTATTGGGAGCCAATTAAAAATCCTAAAAAATATAAGGACAAAATTTTAATGTTTGGCACAGTTACTGACCCATATCAACCATTTGAATCAAAATATAAAAGAACGAAGACACTACTTGAAGAACTTAAAGATAGTGGTATAAAACTAACTATTTCTACAAGGTCTGATTTAATATTAAGAGATTTAGATTTAATAAAAACTTTTAAGGAGGCAAGAGTATCTTTTTCTATAAATACTCTTGATGAAGATTTTAAGAAAGATATGGATAAAGGTGCAAGTATAGAGAGAAGACTTAATGCTATGAAAGAGTTATATAAAAATAGAATTTATACATCTTGCTTTATTTCCCCAATATTCCCAGGGATAACTGATGTAGAAAAAATAATTAACAAAGCTAAAAAGTTTTGTAATTTTGTATGGCTTGAAAATCTTAATTTAAGAGGAGATTATAAATCAAGGATACTAAAATATATTGAAAAAAAATACCCAAAACTTATGCCTCTTTATGATGAAATTTATAATAAGGGTGATAGAACTTATTGGGAAGTATTAAATGCTTCGTTAAAAAAATATGCAAAAGACGAAAAAATGTTGTATGTTAGAGATGATGATTCAAAGTGGGCTGATTTCGGAAAACCACCAGTAATAGTAAATTATTTTTATCACGAGGAGGTAAGGCAGTCAGCAAAAAAATAGATAGAGGTTATATTTTAATTATCATTTTATAAATTGTTATAACAAAAGGGTTTATATAAATTAGAGCATCTTATGAGATGCTTTTTTGTTATAAATTATATTGTTTTTTAGCACAAGATATTTAATTGTATTAAATTAGCCCAATGTAAGAAAATAGATAGAGTTCAGTAAAAACATATTGACAAATTATGTCGCACACGATATAATTATAAAATGAAAACAGAAACAAAAAATAAATATGATTTACTATTGCTTAAAAATCAACTGTGCTTCCCAATGTATTCGGCTACAAATACTATAGTAAATAATTATAGACCACTACTAAAAAAGATAGATTTAACATATACGCAGTATATAGTAATGATGGTTGTATGGGAAAAGAAGATATTAAATGAAAAAGATATAGTTAATGCATTATTTTTGAAATCAAACACAATAACCCCACTGATTAAAAAACTTGAAAAAAAAGGCTATATAACTATAAAAAAAGATTTAAAAGACAGAAGGAATATAATAATTGAAATAACAAAAAAAGGGGAGGAGTTAAAGAAAAAAGCTATAGAGGTTCCTATTAAATATGGTGAACATTTTCCTTTGACGAAAAAAGAAGTGGAAGTGCTAAAAAAAATGTTAAATAAAATTGTTAATTGGAAAATATCTAAATAGATGAGAATATGAAAATAAATATAATAAAAATTATCTTATAAAAAATAAGAATAAAAAGGAGGAAATATGGATAATGTAAAAAGAGTATGCGATTTTTTGGATGAGGCTAAATGTTATTTTTTAGCTACAATTGATGGGAATAAACCAAGAGTTAGAGCTTTTGGTACAAATATAGTTTGTGATGGCAAACTATATATTCAGTCTGGAAAAGGAAAAGATGTAGTTAATCAAATTAAGAGTAATCCTAATGTTGAAATATGTGCATTTAATGGGACTAAATGGCTCCGTGTGTCTGGACAACTTGTAAATGATAATAATCATGATGTAAAAGTTGCAATGCTTGAAAAGGTGCCAAGCCTTAAAAACACATATAATCCAGATGACGATAGTATGGAAATGTTTTATTTTAAAGATGCGACAGCGACATTTAGTTCATTTACAGAATCGCCAGAAACATTTAAGTTTTGATAAGGAGTTGTCATTATGAATATTGCAGTTAGATATTATTCAAGGTCAGGAAATACAAAATTACTTGCCGAGACAATAGCGAGTGAAGCACATGTAAAAGCAATATCAGTAGATTCTATTGATGCTGAAATAAAAGAGCCAGTTGATTTATTATTTATTGGTGGGGCTTTATATGCTTATGGTTTAGATAAACATTTAAAAGAGTATTTGAAAACTTTGAAAAAAGAATATGTAAAAAAAGCAATAGTTTTTTCAACTTCTTGGCTTTCAAAGCACTCTATAGATTTGATTAAGAAAGAA
>CAMJKC010000036.1 GCA_946406305.1 uncultured Lachnospiraceae bacterium | reverse complement strand
CTGATGAATCATATACTTTGTATTTAACATCTGAAAATATCAGCCTAAGTAATTCTTCTGCACCTTCATACGAATTTATATTATTTTTAAAAGATGCTATACTTTTTTTATTATCAAATTGTGTAATTTTTTCTAATTCAGCATAATTCAAATTTTTTAATGCTACATATAAATTTTCTAAACTCTCAAATGCATCTTTTTCTTCCGTTGTCATTTTTTCATATAATTCTTCACTAATATTTTTCTCAGATTCTTTTTTTATATCACTTCCAATATTAAAAACTGGGAGGCTATCAAAAATCCCTGCATAGTTATTAGTATTCATAGCTATTATTAAATTTAAAACAAATACAATTAATACTATTTTTCTCATCATTAAACTCCTATTTCATTTTTTTCATTACATATTTTATCTTCAATTTCTTTTTTTATTTTTTTCAAAAACTCATCTACTGTTGTAGTCATATTCTCAGCACTATTTCTTTCTCTTATAGAAATTTTTCCTTCTTCTCTCTCTTTTGGTCCTACAATTATCATATATGGTATTTTTTCCATCTGGGCTTCTCTTATTTTATATCCCATCTTTTCTGCCCTATCATCAACACTTGCTCTTATTCCATTTTTCAATAAAACATCATTTATTTGATTTGCATAATCAAGGGTCTTGTCAGATATAGGTATAACCTCTACCTGCTTTGGAGAAATCCATAAAGGAAATGCACCTTTAAAATGTTCTATTAAGATTCCTATAAACCTCTCTACTGAACCAAAACATGCTCTATGTATCATTATAGGCATAGCCTTCTCGCCATTTTTATCTACATACTCTAATTCAAATCTCTGTGGGAGTTGAAAATCAAGTTGTATTGTTCCACATTGCCAAGTTCTACCTATACAATCTTTTAAGTGAAAATCTATCTTCGGTCCATAAAATGCACCATCTCCAGGATTTACTATGTATTTTATATTTCTCTTATCAAGTGCATTTTTTAATCCTTGCTCTGCCATCTGCCATTCTTCAAGTGTTCCCATGTGGTCGTCAGGCATAGTTGAAAGTTCTACTGTATAATCAAATTTAAAAAGCGAATACATATGGTCATATAATTCTATTATATTCATAACTTCTTCTTCTACTTGCTCTCTCATCAAAAATGTATGAGCATCATCTTGAGTAAATCCTCTGACTCTCATAAGTCCATGAAGTTCACCTGATTTTTCATTTCTATGAACGAGGCCTAACTCTGCATATCTAAGTGGTAATTCTCTATATGAATGTGATTCATTTTTATAAACAATAATAGCACCTGGACAATTCATAGGCTTTATTGCAAAATCTACATCATCAATTTTTAAAGTCATCATACCATCTTGATAATGTTCCCAATGTCCACTTTTCTCCCACAAAGTTCTTGATAATATAATAGGGGTATTTACTTGTTTGTAGCCTTTGCTTAGATGATACTTTACCCAATAATTTGTAAGTTCATTTCTCAAAATCATTCCATTTGGTAAAAAGAATGGTAATCCTGGTCCTGCATCATCAATTAAAAATAATTTTAATTCTTTGCCTAATTTCCTATGGTCTCTCTTTTTTGCTTCTTCTATCATATTTATATATTCACTCAAATCTTCATTTCTAAAAAATGCTGTTCCATAAATCCTTGTGAGCATTTTATTTTTTTCATCACCTCTTAAATATGCTCCTGCAACAGACATTATTTTAAAACCATCTTTTGCAAATTTTGTGTTTGATACATGTGTCCCACTACAAAGGTCTACAAATTCTCCTTGCTTTGCAAAATACACCATTTCTCCCTGTGGTAGATTTTCTATAATTTCAACTTTATAGTCCTCGTTTTTTTCTTTAAAGAACTTAATAGCCTCTTCCCTACTCATAGTATATCTTTCTATTGGCAATTCTTCTTTTACAATTTTATTCATCTCTTTTTCAATTTTTTCAAAGTCCTCATCTGATATAGTATCATCTAAAAAATCTATATCATAATAAAAACCATTTTCAACATATGGGCCTGTGGCAAGTTTAGTATTTTTATAAATTCTCTTTACTGCTTGTGCCATTATGTGAGAGCAAGTATGCCTTAATGCATTTAAAGCATATATGTCATTCTCATCATATTGTTTTATACTTCCGTCTTTTTCAATTATATCTACCATAACTATTTACCTCAACTTATATTATTTTTTAAAATTATTTTAGTTTTTCTATTGCAGTTTTTATTCTACTGATGGTCTCTTCTTTTCCAATTACATCCATTATTTCAGTTGCACCTGCTGGAGTGCTCATTAGACCACTTAATGCTATCCTTATAGGCCACATTAGTTTTCCAAGTTTTATATTTTTATCTCCACTGTATTTAGATAATATTTCAAACAAGTTATCATTTGAATAGTCATCTATGTTTTCAAGTGTAGGTAATATATCATTTAATATATTTTTACTTTCTTCTATTGTCAATTTATTTTTTTTATTTTCGTATAACTCTATATCATAATCATCTATCTTTTCAAAGAACTTAACTTTCTCACCTATATCCAAAAAGTTTTCTATTCTCGTCTTTACAAAATTAGCTATTTTATTTTTATCATAATTTTTAAATATTATTTTATCAATTTCAGGCATTGCAAATTTCAAATATTCATTGAAATCCATCTTCTTTATATACTCTCCATTCATCCAATTGAGTTTCACTATGTCAAACACAGCAGGAGATTTTGATATCCGCTTATAATCAAATATTTTTATCATCTCGTCTAAACTAAATATTTCAACATTTTCACTTGGAGACCACCCCAGAAGTGCAACAAAATTTACAATGCACTCTGTCAAATAACCTTTATTAACTAAATCTTCAAATGAAGCAGAACCTGATCTCTTAGATAATTTTTTATGATTTTCATCAGTTATAGGAGGGCAATGTATATATATAGGAACTTCCCACCCAAATGCTTCATAAAGCCTATTATATTTTGGTGTGCTTGACAAATATTCATTTCCACGAACTACATGTGTTATGCCCATTAAATGGTCATCTATGACATTCGCAAAATTATATGTAGGATAACCATCAGATTTTATTAAGACCATATCATCAAGTTCACTATTGTCAACTTCTATTTCTCCATATATAACATCTGTAAATTTTGTTTTTCCTGTAGTAGGATTATTTTGTCTTATAACAAAAGGTTTTCCTTCTCTTAAATTTTTTTCTACTTCTTCTTTTGATAAACTAAGACAATGTTTATCATACATACTAATCATCTCGCCATTTACTTCTCTTTTTAAACTATTTAGCCTTTCTTCATCACAAAAACAATAATATGCCTTGCCACTTTCCACAAGCTTTTTTGCATATTCCATATAAATCCCTGCTTTAACTCTCTCTGACTGCACATAAGGACCTACTGCTCCTTCTTTATCTGGGCCTTCATCATGTGTAATGTTTGCAAGTTTTAATGATTTATATATTACATCTATAGCACCTTCTACTTCCCTATTTTTATCTGTATCTTCAATACGAAGTAAAAAATCTCCACCTTCATGTTTAGCAATTAAATAAGCATAAAGAGCGGTCCTTAAATTGCCTATATGCATATATCCTGTTGGGCTTGGAGCAAATCTCGTTCTAATTTTCATATCCATCTCCTAAGAATTTAAGTCTAAAGGTCTCATAGAAAGGCTTACTTTGCCCATTTTATCTATTTCTAAAACTTTAACTTTTACTATATCTCCTACTTTTACTACATCTTCAACCTTATCTACTCTACCGTCAGATAGTTTACTTATATGTATCATACCGTCCTTATTAGGTCCAAGTTCTACAAAAGCTCCAAATGCTGTTACTCTTACAACTTTTCCTTCATATATCTTACCTACTTCTATTTCCCTAACTATACTTTCAATAATCTTTATTGCCTTATCAATGTTCTCAGTATCCACACCGCTTATTGAAACAAACCCATCATCTTTTATATCTATTTTTACATCACACAAATCAATAATATCATTTATAGTTTTCCCTTGCTTTCCTATTACATCACCTATTTTATCTGGGTCAATATTTATATTTTTGATTTTTGGTGCATACTTTGACAATTCTTTTCTTGGTTCACTTATTACAGGCTTCATAATTTCATCCATTATATACATCCTTGCCTTTCTACATCTCTCAATAGCACCTTCCACTATTTCTCTCGTTAAACCATGAATTTTTATATCCATTTGTATAGCTGTGATTCCATTCTTTGTTCCTGCAACCTTAAAGTCCATATCTCCAAAAAAGTCTTCAAGCCCTTGTATATCTGTCAATAAAACATAATCTTCATCTTTTTCACCAGTAACTAATCCACAAGATATTCCTGCAACCATTTCTTTTATTGGAACTCCTGCAGCCATGAGTGACAAACAAGATGCACATACAGAAGCTTGGCTTGTTGAACCATTTGACTCAAGTGTTTCTGATACACACCTTATGGCATATGGAAACTCATCAATGCTTGGAAGCACTGGAACTAATGCCCTTTCTGCAAGTGCTCCATGTCCTATTTCTCTTCTCCCTGGGCTCTTTTGTCCTTTTGCCTCTCCAACAGAATAACCTGGAAAATTATAATGGTGCATATATCTTTTTTCAACAACACACTCATTTAAACCATCAATTACTTGAACATCTGAAAGTGGAGCAAGTGTACATATATCAAGTATTTGAGTTTGCCCTCTCGTGAACATACCAGAACCATGTGTTCTTGGCACTATATCTATTTCTGCTGCAAGTGGTCTTATTTGCTCCATTTTTCTGCCATCTGGCCTTTTACCATCTTTTAATATCATTTTTCTTACAGTCTTTTTCTCATATTGATAAACAGCATCATTAATCATCGCAAGCTTCTCTTCATCTTCCGCAAAATTCTCACTTAATTTTTCTGTTATCTTTTTTATATTCTCTTCTCTAACTTGTTTTTCATCTGTAAATACTGCCTCTTCCATTTCATTTTCACTAATAATACCTTTTACTTCATTCAAAAACTCTTCGCTCACTGCAAATTTTTCATATTCATGTTTTTCTTTTCCACATATCTCTCTTATTTCATTAAAAAATTTTATAATTTGTTTATTTACATCATGAGCCATATATATAGCTTTTATCATGATATCCTCTTTAACTTCATTTGCCCCTGCCTCTATCATAATAACTTTATCCATAGTTGAAGCTACAGTTAGTTTTAAATCTGATTTTTCTAATTGAACATTAGAAGGATTTATAATAAACTGTCCTCCTATAAGCCCTACTTGAGTAGAAGCACAAGGTCCATCAAATGGTATATCTGATATAGTTGTAGCAAGACTACTTCCAAGCATAGCAAGTAATTCTGGCGAATTTTCTTGGTCACAAGATAACACTACATTATCAAGTAAAACATCATTTCTATAATCTTTTTTAAATAATGGTCTCATAGGTCTATCTATAACTCTTGCAGTCAATATGCTGTTTTCACTTGGACGACCTTCTCTTTTATTAAACCCTCCTGGAATTTTTCCTACACTATACATTTTTTCTTCAAATTCAACGGATAGTGGGAAAAAATCTATGCCTTCCTTAGGTTTTTCACTTGCTGTTGCCGTCGATAAAACCATAGTATCTCCATATTGCATTAGCACAGCACCATTTGCTTGTGCACAAACCCTATCAATATAACAAATCAAATCTCTACCAGCTAAATTCATCTTAAATGTCTTATACATTTTTTATCCTCTTTTCTATTATTTTTTCCAATATATTATAATACAAATTAACAAAATTTACAATAAAACATTAAGAATGTTGTTTCTTTATTTAACAATTTAAAGCATTTTCCTTATTTTTTATTTAATTTGACAATAATTTTATGCTATATTATAATCTAATAAAATTAAAATAATGGAGATATTCAATGAATAAATTTGTAAATACAAGAGATGAAAAAGATTGTCAAAGTGACACAAAAGCAATTATAAAAGGCTTAGCAAATAATGGTGGGTTATATACGCCTACTGACTTTAAATCTATTGATATAAATGATTTAGATAATAATTCGCTTGAAAATGAGAACATAGATTATAAAAAAATTGCTTTTAAAATACTCTCTCATTTTTTTGATAGTTTTCAAAATGAAAAACTAAAAGAGAGTATAGATTTAGCATATGACAAATTTTATTCTAAGGAAGTAGTCCCAATAACTAATATTGGAGATGATTATTTAATGGAATTATACCATGGTCCTACTTCTGCATTCAAAGATATAGCCCTCACAATGCTCCCTCATCTTATGACTATGTCTTATGAAATAGAAAAATATAATAAATTGATATATATACTATGTGCCACAAGTGGAGATACTGGAAAAGCTGCACTTGAAGGTTTTAAAAATGTAAAAAATACTTTCATAACTGTTTTTTATCCAAATAATTCCGTTTCAAAAATACAACAACTCCAAATGACTACAACGGCTGGTGATAATACAAATGTTGTATCTGTAAATTCAAACTTTGACAAGTGCCAGACAATAGTTAAAAATGCCATGAACAATAGAGATAATTTATTAAATGATAAAATTGACTTTTCAAGTGCAAACTCTATCAATATAGGAAGGCTAATTCCCCAAGTTGCTTACTATTTCAGTTCTTATTTTAGGTTAGTAAATAGAAATGAAATAAAAATGGGTGACAATATAAATTTTTCTGTCCCTACCGGTAACTTTGGCGATATACTTGCTGGGTATTTTGCAAAAAAATTAGGCTTACCTATTGATAAACTAATATGTGCTTCAAATAAAAATAATGTCTTAACGGATTTTATAAACACAGGAATATATGATGCAAATAGAAATTTCTATGAAACTTTATCTCCTTCTATGGATATACTCATATCTTCAAATTTAGAGAGGTTACTCTTCTATGAATCAAATTGTGACTATGATTACATATGTGACATTATGAAAAAATTAAATGAAAATAAAAAATTTGAAATAAAAAAAGATATTTTACTTTCAATCAAAAACACTTTTGTATCTTACTATGCCACTGATGACGATATAATAAATACCATAAAATCTAATTTCATTGATAAGAATAGGTTGATAGACACACATACTGCTTGTGCAGCACATGCAGTTTTAAAATTTAATAAAGAATATAATAGCAAAAATAAGACAGTTATTTTATCTACTGCATCACCTTTCAAGTTTGCAAACAGTGTATATAAAAGTATAACTAATAAAACAAACCCTGACGAATTCAAATCTATGAAAGAACTTTCTGATTTATCAGGCGAGAATATTCCTCCTAATTTATCAAATATTGATAAACTTACTATTATGCATAAAGATAATATTAACTTTGAAGATGGAATAAACTATATTAAAAATAAAATAACAGATTTAGCAAAATAAGAGGTATTATGATTAAAGTAAAATCACCTGCCACAAGTGCAAACTTAGGTCCTGGATTTGACATAATGGGATTAGCTCTAACTCTATATAACACTTTCTATGTTGAATTATCAGATGAACTAATAATAGAAAATACAAATATCTCATTTCAAAATGAAGATAATTTATTTTATAAAGGATTTAAACTTGTTGCTGATTATGTAAAATCTAATAAAAAATGTCATGTAATATATGATAAAATTGACATCCCTTTTTGTAGGGGATTAGGTTCAAGTTCTTCTCTCATATGTGCTGGAGCCATAAGTGCAAATGAATTGTTAAACTGCAATTTACCATTAGACATTATATATAATTTATGTGCAGAACTTGAAGGACACCCTGACAATGTTGGAGCCTCAATATATGGTGGCCTTACTTATAATATGAAAAGTCATGAAAAGTATTATAAGAATACAATTAAAATATCAGATGATATACATATATGTGTAATTATACCAAACTACCAAATCTCAACGATAGAAGCAAGAAAAGTGATAAAGCAAAATGTAAATTTGAGCGATGCGATTTTTAATATTTCTCATTCCCTCTTTTTAATAGATGCATTAAAAGAAGGGGATTTTGACAAATTGAAAATTTCTTATGATGACACTTTACATGTTCCATATAGAAAAAACTTAATTGAAAATTATGAAGATATAAAAGATGAATGCATAAAAAAAGGAGCTTCTCTATTTACTATCAGTGGCTCTGGCTCAACTATGATAGTTTTTAGCAAAAACTCCAATTTCTCAAAATTGATTGACTTAGATTCAAATTATAAAGTTCTTGATTTAAATGTAGATTATAAAGGAACTAAAATTGAATAAGTTGTAAACAAAAATTTCTATTTAATAAGTCCTGCAAAATCAAAATCAAACATACTTCTATATGTTTTTGTTATTTTAAACAAAACATAAAAAATCGCAGTAATAAATAAAAAAATAAATACCCATATGAAAAATTTTTGTATTGACATTCTCCCTCTTAAAATACCACCCCTAAAATAGTCATATGCAAAAATTAAAATACACACAAATACTATTAAAATTGCTACTACAACACCCCTATCCATAAATAATCCTTTTTTTATTTTCTAAGACCAAGCTTTTTAATCAAATCTCTATAACCTTGTAAATTTGCACTCTCATAATATTTTAAAAGTTGTTTTCTCTTACCTACCATCATAAGTAATCCTCTTCTTGAATGGTGGTCAAGTGGATTTTTTTCTAAATGTGCATTTAACTCATTTATTCTCTCTGTCAATAATGCAACTTGCACTTCTGCACTTCCTGTATCTCCTTCTTTTCTACCATACTGCTTAACTATCTCTGCCTTCTTTTCTTTTGAAATCATATAATTTCCCTCCTAATTTTAATATGCGTTAACTTGAGCAAGAGTATAGGAATTTTACCTCTAACAAAAGCAAACGTATTTAGTATATTCTATATTAAAATATATATTTTGTCAATAAACACATATTCTTTAAAATTTATTATTTTACTTTATTTTAAATTGTATTTTATATATAATATATATATGAGTAAAAATATTATTGTCATTGCAGGCCCTACTTGTGTAGGTAAAACTAAAATTTCTGTTGAATTAGCAAAAGAAATTGATGCTGAAATAGTATCTTGTGATAGTATGCAAATTTATAAAAAACTAAATATCGGAACTGCCAAAATAAAAGAATCAGAAAAAAATGGCATCCCACATTATATGATTGATGAAATAGAACCAACGGTAGATATTAATGTAAAAAGTTTTAAAGAAATGGCTCACCAATATATAAATCAAATTTTTAATAAAAATAAAACACCAATACTCGTAGGTGGAACTGGTTTTTATCTAAATTCCATACTATATAATAACGAATTCCCAGAAGAAAATAAAAATGATAAAGAAAAAATAAAAAAAGAACTTGATAACAATATATCTATATATGGAATAGAGTTTTTATATAACGAATTAAAAAAATTTGATACTGTCTCTTATCAAAAAATAGACAAAAACAATATAAATAGACTTAAAAGGGCATATATTTTTTATAAACTTCATAATACTCCTATTTCAGCCCACAATGAATTTGAAAAAAATAAAGAAGTTATCTTTAATGGAAAATACATTTTTTTAAATGATAATAGAGAAAATTTATACAAAAACATAAATAACAGAGTAGAACAAATGTTTAATGATGGACTAATAGATGAAATTATGAATTTAATAAAAATTGGAATTAAAAAAAATATGCATTCAATGTCTGCAATCGGTTATAAAGAATTATATGACTATTGTTATAATAAAATTCACAATATAAAAAATGATATTGATATAGAAAAAATAAAAAATGAAATTAAACAGCACACACGAAATTATGCAAAGAGACAAATAACTTGGTTTCACTCAAAAAAAATTTTTGATGAATACAATTTAAAAATTTTTAATTATGATTATAAAAAAATCATAAAAAAAATTTTAGAAAAATAATTTATTTTTTAAGTAAAAACATTGACAAATAAAAAAAAATTGCTATAATATAATTAATTTATGAAACAATTAGGAGGTAGCATCTATGTCAAGTGAATACAACGAACTTGAAAAACTCTATTTAAAAATCGATAAAGGGATTTCACTCGATGGTAGAGAAGCAACCAAAGCACCCGGAGCAAAAAAAACAAATGCTTCAAAAAAATCTGTAGCAAAAAAGTCTGCTACTACCAAAAATAATAAAAAGGAAGTAAAGAAAATGGCAACAGTAAAGAAAACAACTGCTAAGAAACCAGCTGCTAAAAAGCCAGCTGCTAAAAAAACTGTAAAGAAAGCAACTGCTAAAAAGCCAGCTGCTAAAAAAACTGTAGCAAAGAAGAAATAATAACAAGAAAAAAAGAAAAACAAGGTTTCAAACCTTGTTTTTTTTTGCTATATTATACTTATGAAATTAAATAATAATTTTTTAAAAAATATAAAAGAACAATTAACAGAATATGAATATAATGAATTCGTATCTACCTTAAATTTACCATCATCTCATGGTATGATTTTAAAAAATACAAATCAAGAAATAAATGATATCTTAATTAAACGATTTAATTTAGAACTTTTTTATAAAAATAACAACTATTCTTACTATAAATATGATAAACAAACTCTAAATGCTAATAATGTAAATCCAGGTAGCGACATACTATTTCACTTGCCAATTTATTATATACAAGAACCAAGTGCTTCATCAGTTCTAAAAAATACTAAAAGCGAAGAAAATGAAATAATTCTTGATTTATGTGCAAGTCCTGGAGGAAAATCAATCCAAATACTATGTAATATGGAAAAAATAAATAACTCTTACTTGGTTTCAAACGAATATGATTACAATAGATGTAAAACTTTGTCAAGCAATATTGAAAAAATGGGTTTTTCAAAATCTATAATTACTAACAATAATTCTTCTGATTTAAAAAATACTTTCTTTGAATTTTTTGACAAAATAATAATTGATGCACCTTGTAGTGGAGAAGGAATGTTTAGAAAAAGTGAAGATGCCATAAACCAATGGTCACTAAGTTTGACTGAACACTGTAGCGAAATTCAAAAAAAACTATTACTTGATTCATATGAAATGTTAAAGCCAAATGGAATTTTGATATATAGTACTTGCACATATTCAAAATGTGAAGATGAAGATAATGTTGATTTTATTTTAAAAGAAAAAAAAGATTTAGAATTAATACATATTGATAAAATATATCACTACCAAGGCATTGGAGAAGGACAATTTTTTTCTATAATCAAAAAAAATAGTTCTTCATATAACTCTACTCAAAAAAATAAATTCATCATTCCTAATAAATTTAAAATCCATGCCGAAGATGAAAAAATTATAAAAGCCTTCCAAAAAGAAAATTTAAACTGTGATTTTTTTAATATGAATGACAAGACTATTATAAAAAATAAAAATCAATATTATCTCGTATACAATTATATAGATTTAAATAAATATAAAAATTTAAATGTCTTAAGATTTTGTTTACTAATTGGAGAAAACTTTAATGGAAGATTTATCCCTTCACATGCGATGTCAAGGTCATATCTATCAGAAAATTTTATATCAACTCTTGAATTAAATGAAATAGATTTTAAAAAATATATTGAAGGTGATATATTAGACTATAGTGGTTTTAAATCTCCATATGTATTATTAAAATATCTATCAACACCAATTGGCATTGCTAAATATTCAAATAATAAATTAAAAAATCTATACCCAAAAGGTTTAAGGAAACGTCCTTGACTGGATTTGAACCAGCGACCTTCCGCTTAGGAGGCGAACGCTCTATCCAACTGAGCTACAAGGACATATTAATTAAAATCTTCGTTTTAATTTTACCCATTTATTATACAATATTTTTCTTAAGTTATCAAAATATTTTGAATTAAAAAATATTATTAAAATAGTCAGTGACATCAAAAATAACAATATTCTCACAATTACAAGCATAGGTTTTGACAATTTGATATTCCCACTATCATCTCTATATATAGGTAAATCTACATTTATGTAATTATTACTCTGCTCAACTCTATCTTCTACTCTTTCAACATTTTGGCTTAAGTTTATATATGCCACCAATATTTTTTCATTATCTACATTCTTTCCTTCTAAGGAACATTT